>JAYTIR010000141.1:0-2843 GCA_043731765.1 Burkholderiales bacterium | reverse complement strand
AACGGCGGCCTTTTGCAGTTTGTTCAGACGCATCAGCTAGGTTCGATAGAGAGAATGGTTTTCAATATATGCCACAACGGCGGCGGGAAGCAAACCGTCTGGCGGTTGGCCGGCGCGGAGCATCGCGCGGATAGCGGTGGCCGCGATCGGCTGCGGGCTGACCGGCTGACAGTAGATGCGTCCGCTTCCGAGGGATAACAAGTCCGGATTGTCGATTGCCCGCAGCGCCCACTGGGCTTCCAGCACGGGCGTCAACGGATGCGGAACCGAGAATCCGGGGCGCGCGACCAGCACCAGGTGGGCGAGTTCGAACAAGCGGGTCCAGTTCCGCCACGCAGGCAACGTTACGAACGCGTCGATCCCCAGGAGCAGCAGCAGCGGCGTGACGCCCGATTCGGCCCGAAGGCTCTCGAGCGTCTCGACGGTATAGGCGGGCGTGGCTTGCAGTGCTTCGCGCGGATCGACGCTGAGCCCGGGGAATTCAGCCACCGCAAGCTGCGCCATCTCCAGGCGTTGCAGCGCGGAGGCGTGCGGGGGATTCGTCGCCCGGTGATAGGGATTGCCGGCGGGAATCAGCCTGACTTCGGCCAGCCCGAGTGCGGCGCGGACTTCATCGGCCAGGCGCAGGTGGCCGTAGTGAATCGGATCGAACGTGCCGCCGAGAATTCCGATCGCCGCGCTCAAGCTATGACCGTAACGTGAATGACTTGACTCCGTCGTCGCTGCGCCTGCTTCGACCCTGGCGCCCGCCGCGCGAATGCGCACCGGCATTTCGTTCATGTTTTATCGGGCAGTCAATTTCTTGATGCGAAACGGCATCGCGCATGACCGGTTGCGGTTTTCGATGCGATCCTGAACATTCGTGTCCACCGCTGGCAGGATACAACATGTTGCAATGGCTTGGCCTAACGAACCGCTGCGCGGGGCGGTAAGATTCGTCATGGCCGCGATCGAGAAAGGTGGGACCATGACCCATGACCGGGGTGGAGAATTCGGCTTCGCTCAAGCGCACGACACGCCCATCCTGTACCTGCGCCGCGTCAGGGACTACTACGCCGCATTGGGTTACGGCGCGCCCTATGCGTGGGCACACTATTCCGAAGTGCCGTTCCAGCCGTTGGCGAAGCCGCTTGCGGCTTGCCGCATCGCCCTGATCACTACCGCGGCGCCCTACCAACCAGACAAGGGGAATCAGGGGCCAGGCGCGCCGTACAATGCGGCGGCGAAGTTTTACGGGGTCTATTCCGGCGACACCGGCCGCGATCACGATCTGCGCATTGCGCATGTGGCGATCGACCGCCGGCACACTACCGCTGAAGACCCCGGCACGTACTTCCCGCTGCCTGCGCTGCGCCAGTGCGCCACCGCGGGCCGCATCGGTTCCGTTGCCCGGCATTTTCACGGCGCGCCGACCAATCGCAGCCATCGGATCACAATCGAAGTCGACTGCCCGGAGATCGTCGCGCGCTGCCGGGCCGACGATGTCGACGCGGCGATCCTGGTTCCCAACTGCCCCGTCTGCCATCAAAGCGTCTCCCTCGCAGCGCGCGCGCTGGAAGCAAACGGCATCGCGACCGTGATCATGGGCTGCGCCAGGGACATCGTCGAACAGGTCGGCGTGCCGCGTCTCCTGTTTTCCGACTTCCCGCTGGGGAACGCGGCCGGCGTGCCGCACGACCCGGCGGCGCAGGCATTCACGCTCGACCTGGCCTTGCGCGTGCTCGAATTCGCACCCGCGCCCCGGACCACGGTGCAATCGCCGCTGCGCTGGAGCGATGACCCCGGATGGAAGCTCGACTATTGCAATATCGAACGCCTCTCGCCTGAAGAAATCCAGCGACGACGTGCCGAGTTCGACGAAGGGAAGAGGCAGGCGAGGACGCTGCGCGAAAATTATTGAGGCGAGCATCGGTTGGCCGATGCTGCAACCCGACCGGGTCGGACATCCGCCTTATGCGTTGCGGTAGACTCGCGGGCACCCGTCGCTGTCCCTCACCATGACCAGTCCGCAACAAATCCTTCAATCCGTATTCGGTTACTCGACGTTTCAGGGACCGCAGGAAGCGATCATCGCGCACGTCGTCGCCGGCGGCGATGCGATCGTGTTGATGCCGACCGGCGGCGGCAAGTCGCTCTGTTACCAGATACCCGCCATCACGCGCCAGCGCGCCGGGCATGGCACCACGGTGGTCATCTCGCCGCTGATCGCCTTGATGCACGACCAGGTTGGCGCCCTGCATGAAGCCGGCGTCAGCGCGGCCTTTCTCAATTCCACCTTGTCGGGTGAAGAAGCCGCGCGCATCGAGCAGCGCATGTTGCGCGGCGAACTTACCTTGCTGTACGCCGCGCCCGAACGCGTTACCACGCCGCGTTTCCTGGCGCAGCTCAATGCCATGCGCGAGCGCGGCCGCTTGAGCCTGTTCGCCATCGACGAGGTGCACTGCGTGAGCCAGTGGGGCCACGACTTCCGCCCCGAGTACCGCGCGCTGACGGTGCTGCACGAACGGTTTCCGGGCGTGCCGCGTATTGCGCTCACGGCCACTGCCGACGCGTTGACGCGCGAAGACATCGTGGAGCGCTTGCAGCTACAGGAAGCGCGCGCCTTTGTCAGCAGTTTCGACCGGCCCAATATCCGCTACACCATCGTCGAGAAGAAGGACGCCACGGCGCAACTGCTGCGTTTCATTAACACCGAACATGCCGGCGACGCCGGCATCGTGTATTGCCAGTCGCGCAAACGGGTCGAGGAAATCGCCGAGACTCTGTGCCAGGAGGGCATGGACGCCCTGCCGTACCACGCCGGCCTGGACGCCAAGCTGCGCCAGCGCAATCAGGACCGGTTT
>JAYTIR010000140.1:0-1806 GCA_043731765.1 Burkholderiales bacterium | reverse complement strand
TGCAGCCGCCAAGGTTGCGACCGACGCTGTGGCCGCGACGAAGCCTGCCGCCGCCAAAGCGAAGGTTGCCACCGAGGGCACATTGCACCGCCCGGCCGCCAAGCCAGGTGAAAAGCGGGATCGGGTGACCAAGAAAGCACCGGGCCAGGTGTTCCAGGAAGAGGCTGCACGCCGGCGCGCGCTCAAGTTGCGCGGCGATACCGCGGGTGCGTCGGGTGCGGGCTGGCGCGGGCCGAAGGTCGGCGGGCGCCATCGCGACGACGAAAGCGGCGATGCCTTGGGTGCCGCGGCCGGTCCGGTGGTGCGTGAAGTCGCGATTTCGGAAACGATCTCGGTGGCCGAACTCGCGCACAAGCTGTCCGTGAAGGCAGCCGAAGTCATCAAGGCGATGATGAAGATGGGCACGATGGTCACGATCAACCAGGTCCTGGACCAGGAGACGGCGATGATCGTGGTCGAGGAAATGGGTCACAAGGCCATTCCCGCCAAGCTCGACGATCCCGATTCGCTGCTTGCGGAAACGCACGGCGATGCGGCCGTCGAATTGTTGCCGCGGCCGCCGGTCGTCACCGTCATGGGACACGTCGACCACGGCAAGACGTCACTGCTCGACACGATCCGCCGCACGCGCGTGGCGAGTGGCGAGGCGGGCGGCATCACGCAGCATATCGGCGCGTACCACGTCACGACCGCGAAGGGCGTGATCACGTTCCTCGACACGCCGGGCCATGAGGCGTTCACGGCGATGCGCGCGCGCGGCGCGAAGGTGACCGACATGGTCGTGCTGGTCGTGGCCGCCGACGATGGCGTCATGCCGCAGACCAAGGAGGCCATCGCGCACGCGAAGGCCGCCAATGTGCCGCTGGTCGTCGCGATCAACAAGATCGACAAGCCCGAGGCGAATCCGGACCGCGTCAAGCAGGAACTGGTCGCCGAAAGCGTCCTGCCGGAAGAATATGGCGGCGACGTGCAGTTCATTCAGGTATCGGCCAAGACCGGCGAGGGCATCGATCGCTTGCTCGACGGCTTGCTGCTGCAGGCTGAAGTGCTCGAGCTCAAGGCCGCGAAGGATGCGCCGGCGCGCGGCATCGTGATCGAGGCGCGCCTCGACAAGGGCCGTGGACCGGTCGCGACGATCCTCGTGCAATCGGGCACGCTGAAGCGGGGCGACGTCGTGCTGGCCGGCGCGGTATTCGGACGCGTACGCGCAATGACCGACGAGTCGGGCAAGACGGTCAACGAAGCCGGACCCGCGATTCCGGTGGAAATCCAGGGCCTGTCGGACGTTCCGTTGGCCGGCGAAGAAGTCATGGTACTGGGCGACGAGCGCAAGGCGCGCGAAATCGCGCTGTTCCGTCAGGGCAAGTTCCGCGACGTCAAGCTGGCGAGGCTGCAGGCCGCGAAGCTCGAGAACATGTTCGGCGAGGTCGGCGAAAACGAAGTCAAGACGCTGCAGCTCATCATCAAGGCCGACGTGCAGGGCTCTTACGAGGGCCTGTCGCAGGCGCTGACCAAGCTGTCGACCGAAGAGGTGAGGGTCAACATCGTGCACGCAGCGGTAGGCGGCATCACCGAGTCCGACATCAACCTGGCCCTCGCGTCAAAAGCGGTCGTGATCGGTTTCAACGTGCGCGCGGACGTGCAGGCGCGCAAGCTGGCCGAGGGCAGCGGCGTGCAGATTCGCTACTACAACATCATTTACGAAGCGGTCGACGACGTGAAGGCGGCGCTCTCCGGCATGCTCACGCCCGAGAAGAAGGAAGAGCGGCTGGGCCTGGTCGAGGTGCGTGAGGTCTACAAGATCTC
>JAYTIR010000139.1:0-7639 GCA_043731765.1 Burkholderiales bacterium | reverse complement strand
TTGGCGACGACCTTGTCCGTCCGTTGCAGCGTGGCGCCGTCGGGCAGGATCACGGCGCCGATGTAGAATCCCTGGTCCTCGTCGGGCACGAGGCTGCCTGGCGTGAACTTCCACAGGCCGATGGTGATGGCGACCATGCCGGCGAACAGGATGAGGCCGAGCGCGCCACGGCGAATCATAAACGTGACCCCGGACGTGTAGTGCCCGGTGACGCGTGCGAACCAGCGGTTGAACGCGGCGAAGAAGCCGCGCGCCGGCGGCGGATCGTGCTTCAGGAGCAGCACGCACAGCGCCGGGGTGAGCGTCAATGCGACCACGCCCGAGATCACGACGGCAATCGAGATCGTCACCGCAAACTGGCGGTAGAGTTCACCGGTCAGGCCGCCCAGGAACGCGATCGGAATGAATACGGCCGTCAGCGTGAGCACGATCGCGACAATCGGCCCCGTGACTTCGTGCATCGCCTTGATCGCCGCCTCACGCGGTTTGGCGTTGTCCTCGCGCATGATCCGCTCGACGTTTTCCAGCACGACGATGGCGTCGTCGACGACGATGCCGATCGCCAGCACCATGCCGAACAGCGTCAGCGTGTTGATCGAATAGCCGAGAATGAACAAGCCGGAGAACGTGCCCAGCAACGATACTGGAACCGCGACCAGCGGAATGACCGTCGCGCGCCAGCTTTGCAGGAACAGGTACACGACGAGAAACACCAGGATCATCGCCTCGCCGAGCGTGAACACGACCTCGCGGATCGACACCTCGACGAAGCGCGTCGTGTCATAAGGCACCGAGTACGACAGTCCCTCCGGGAATTTGGTGGCCATCCCGGTCATGCTGGAGCGCACGCTCCTCGCCACCTCGAGCGCATTCGCACCCGGCTGCAGGAAAATGCCGACCAGCGTCGCCGACTTGCCGTTGATGCGGCCGATGAAGTCGTAGTCCTTCGATCCCAATTCGATGCGGGCGACGTCGGACAGGCGCACGGTGGAGCCGTTCGGATCGGCGCGAACGATGATGTCGCCGAATTGTTTCGCGTCGGTGAGGCGTCCCTGCGCCGTGATCGTGTAGACGAGGTCCTGACCCTTGTCGATCGGCGCCTGTCCGACCTTGCCCGCCGAGAATTGCGCATTCTGTTCGTTGATCGCGGCGACGACGTCGGCCGGCGTGAGTTTCAACTGCGCGAGACGATCCGGCTTCACCCAGATCCGCATCGCGTAGTCCTTGGCGCCGAAGATCTGGACATTGGTGGTGCCCGGCAAGCGCTTCAACTGGTCGAGCACGTTCAGCGTCACGTAATTCGACGTGAAGAGATCGTCGTAGCGGCCATCGGGCGCGTAGAAGGCGAGCACCTGCAGGAACGACGACGAGCCGCGCTCGACCGACACGCCTTGCCGCCGCACTTCTTCGGGCAGACGCGGTTCGACCTGCTTGACGCGGTTGTTGACGTTGACCGCGGCGTCGTCGATGCGGGTGCCGATTTCGAAGGTGACCTGGATCGAGAGCACGCCGCTCGACGACGAGTTCGAGCTCATGTACAGCATGTTCGACACGCCGTTGATCGCGTTCTCGATCGGCGACGCGACGGTCTTTTCCAGCACTTCGGCCGACGCGCCCGGATACACCGCCTGTACGGTAACCACCGGCGGCGCGATCTCGGGATACTGCGCGATCGGCAATGTGCGCATCGCGGCCAGACCCGCGAGCACGAGGAACAGCGATATCACGGCCGCGAAAATAGGCCGGTCGATGAAAAAGCGCGAGAACATTATTGTGCCTCGCGATCAGGACTTAGGAAGCGGATCGGCCTTGGCACCGTCTTTCGTGGGTGCTCCGCCTCCCGCCGCAGGCGGTCCACCCGCAGCTGCCGGCGGTCCCCCGCCGGCAGGCGGCCCACCACTACCCAGCTTGATCGGCGCGCCGGGATGCAGCTTCGACAAACCGTCGACGATCACCTTGTCGCCGGCTTTGAGTCCGGTCTCGACCACCCACAGGTTGGTGCCGCCGACGCTCACCCAGTCGCCGAGCGTGACCGGGCGCGCGCTGGCGATGTCCTTGCCGTCCTTGTCGCGGTCGGCGACGTAGACGAACTTGCCCTGCGCGCCGTCGAGCACGGCGATCTGCGGTACCGTCAGCGCGTTGTTGCGAACGGCGCCGGCCAGGCGGACCCGCACGAACTGGCCGGGCTTCAATACGCCGTCGGCGTTCGGGACCTCGGCGCGCATTTCGAACGTGCCCGTCGACGGATTGATCCGCGTATCGGCGAAGTTGATGCGGCCACGGCGTGGAATGGTTGTGCCGTCAGCCAACTTGACCGTCACGTCATACGCGTTGTCCTTGGGTAACGTCAGACGGCCCTCGCTGACCGCGCGATTGAGCGAGAGTTGCTCATTCTCGGAAATGGCAAAGGGAATCCAGATGGGATTGGATTGGGAGATCGTTGTGAGCAGCGTTTCGTTGGCGGTGACCAGGCTGCCTTCGGATTTCGGCGCACGGCTCGACAGCCCGCCGATGGGTGCAACGACCCGCGTATAACCCAGGCTCAGTTTCACCTCGGCAAGCTTCGCTTCCGCGGCCTTCACCGACGCGGCGGCCAGCTCGACGTTGGAGACGGAGTCATCGGCTTCCTTTTGTCCCACCGCGCGCTTCGCGGCCAGCGGGATCATGCGCGCCATCTCGCGATCGGATTGCGCCTTGGATGCTTGCGCGCGAGCCAGTTCGGCCTCGAGCGCTGCGGCTTGCGCGGCGAGCGGCTTCGGATCGATCACGAACAACACCTGGCCCGCCCTCACGGCGGCGCCTTCCTGGAAGAGTTTCTGCTCGAGGATGCCGGTGATGCGCGCGCGGACCTCGACTTCCTTGGAGCCGGCGGTCTGGCCGACGTATTCATAGCTCGACGGAACGGCCTTCGGCTCGACGGTAAACGTCGTTACCTCGGACGGTGGAAAGCCGTGGAAGCCGCCCTCCTGCTGGGGCGGGCCGCACGCCGCGACGAGAAATGCTGCGGCTGCGAGGACCGAAAAGCGGGTGGCTAGGCGACGGGCTGGGACGAACATGGGGTGCTCCAGGCTTGATCTACGGCAACTATTTCGTAAACAAGACTTGCCAAGGACCCATAGATTACATACATTCATGGATGTTTGTAAAGAGAGTTAAAGCTCGACAGGGTAAAAATGGCACGCAAAACCAAATTGGAGGCGCTGGAAACGCGGAGGCGGCTGCTCGACGCCGCGGAGGTCGTTTTCCGGCAACGGGGCGTGACCAGAACGTCATTGGCCGAGATTGCGACCGCGGCAGGTGTCACACGTGGCGCCGTCTATTGGCACTTCAAGGACAAGGCCGCGCTGTTCCATGCGATGTGCGAACGCGCGACGCTGCCGCTCGACGCACTGTTCGAGCGCGCCGGCGAAACTGCTTCCACGGATCCTCTGAAGACACTGCGCGACTTGTGCGTGGGCGCGCTGCAGCGCCTCGCCACCGATGCGCGCACGCAGGTCGTCTTCGAGGTGATCTTCCACAAGACCGAACTGGTCGACGAACTGGCCGGCGTCGCGACTTCGCACCAGAACGAGCGGTGTCAGTGCCTAGGCCAGATCGAGGCGATCATTCGTCGTTGCGCCGAAGTGGGCGAACTCGCACCGGAAATCGACGCGGCGCTTGCCGCGCAAGGCCTCAACGCATTGATGGTCGGCATCATGCACGAATGGGTGCTCGATGTGTCGGCCTACGATCTTGCTTCCGCGGCGCCCGCGCTGATCGACTCATTCCTGGCGGGACTGGTGGCGCGTCCGCCGCGACGGGCCGCACGTGCCATGCCACGGGTACGGGCGAAAACGACGGTCGCTTGACGTTGCCGTGGGCGGTCTGCCGCGCAGTATCACGCGCGGACGGCATAATTCAGGTCGTTCCCCTCTTTCGCGGGCACTAGATGGAGAATGCGATGGAATCTTCGCAGCGCATGGATGTATGGGCCGCCGGTGCGCTCTATGAGCCCTATGTCGGACGCTGGAGCCGCCGCGTCGCGGGCGAATTTCTACATTGGCTGTCGATTCGAGACGGCTGCGACTGGCTCGATATCGGATGCGGAACCGGAGCGCTGACGCAAACCGTACTCGATCGGGCCGCACCCGCCAGTATTCGCGGCATCGATCCCTCGGACGCGTTCATCGGATATGCCGCCGCGAATATCCTGGATCCGCGGGCGAGTTTCAAGGTCGGCGAAGCGCGCTCGCTGCCGGTCGAAACTGCGAGCTGCGATGCGGTGGTGTCCGGGCTCGTCCTGAACTTTGTGCCCGAGCCGCTGCGCGCCGTAACCGAGATGATTCGCGTCGTGCGACCCGGTGGCGACGTTGCCGTGTACGTTTGGGATTACGCCGGAAGAATGGAGCTGATGCGTTACTTCTGGGACGCCGCGGTCGCGCAGGACGAGCACGCGTTCGATCTGGACGAAGGCCGTCGCTTTCCGATCTGCCAGCCGGGACCCTTGGCTGAACTCTTTGCGGGTACCGAATTGACGGATGTCATGACGACAGGCATCGACGTGCCCACGCACTTCCGCGATTTCGACGACTACTGGACGCCGTTCCTGAGCGGGCAGGGTCCGGCGCCGGGCTATGCAATGTCATTGCCTCCGGAACGTCGCGATGCGCTTCGGGAGAGCCTGCGTGCGGCACTTCCGATTGCGGTGGACGGATCGATCCCGTTGGTTGCACGAGCATGGGCCGTTCGCGGCAGGAGGCCATAGCCCCGCACGCTGCCGATCAAGCGCCGCGTCGGACGGTTTGCCGCAGCCGGGACGAACGGGCTAAGATTCCCCTCCTGTCGACGTCGGCTCGCGTCCGGCGACAAGAACGGTGTCCACGCACGGCACGGAGGAGAGGTTGGAGGAGAAGCTCGACACGTTTCCGCGGCTCCTGCTGCACCACGCAAAGGTGCGGCCGGATCATCCCGCGGCGCGCGAAAAGGACCTCGGGATCTGGCAGTCCACATCCTGGTCGGGGGTCGCGCAGGAGGTTCGCGCGTTGGCGTGCGGGCTTGCGGCGCAGGGCTTCAAGCGGGGCATGCATCTGGCGATCAACGGCGACAACCGGCCGCGCCTTTACTGGTCGATGGCGGCCGCGCAGGCATTGGGCGGCGTTCCCGTGCCGATGTACCAGGACGCGCCGGCGGTCGACATCGTGTACGTGTTGAACGACGCCGAAATCGCGTACGCCATCGTCGAGGACCAGGAGCAGGTCGACAAGATGCAGGAGGCGAAAGAGCAGGTCGCCACCCTCGCGCACATCTATTACGATGATCCACGCGGCCTGCGCAATTACGAAACGGTCATGAGCTTTGACCGGCTGCTGGAAATCGGCCGCGAATTCGATCGCGCCAATCCCGGGTTTTTCGACGCGGAAATTGCGCGAGGCTCTGCCGGAGATGTGGCGATCATGCTCTACACGTCCGGAACGACGGGCAAACCCAAGGGGGTGTGCCAGACGCACGCGGCGTTCATTGCCGCGGCCACGGGCGGCATCGAATTCGACCACCTCACCGCGGACGACAGCATCCTTTCGTATCTGCCGATGGCCTGGGTGGGCGACAACCTTTTTTCCTATGCGCAGGCGTTGGTCGCCGGCTTCACGATCAACTGCCCGGAATCGGGCGATACCGTGATGACCGACCTGCGCGAGATCGGCCCCACCTATTACTTCGCGCCGCCGCGGGTGTTCGAAAATCTGTTGACGCAGGTGATGATACGGATGGAGGATGCCAGCGCAATCAAGCGCGCCATGTTCCGCCACTTCACCGCTGTCGCGCGCCGGTGCGGCGCCGAAATCCTCGACGGCAAGCCGGTTTCCTTTGGGGATCGCCTGCAATATGTGCTCGGTAACCTGCTCGTGTACGGACCGCTGCGCAATGTGCTGGGCATGAGCCGCATCCGTGTCGCGTACACGGCGGGCGCGGCGATCGGTCCCGACCTGTTCCGCTTTTACCGCTCGATCGGCGTCAACCTGAAGCAACTCTACGGCTCGACGGAGACGTGTGCGTACGTCTGCCTGCAGCCCGATCGCGGCGTGAAATTCGACACGGTCGGCATACCCGCACCCGGCGTCGAAGTGAAAATCGGCGAGTCGGGCGAGGTGCTGGTGAAGGGTCCGATGCTGCTCAAGGAGTATTACAAGCGGCCCGATGCGACCGCGGAATCGATCGACTCCGACGGCTACTTCCGCACCGGCGATGCGGGATTTTTCGACGCGGACGGCCAATTGAAGATCATCGACCGCGCCAAGGACGTGGGCAAGCTCGCGGGCGGCGCGATGTTCGCGCCAAACTACATCGAGAACAAGCTCAAGTTCTTCCCGCACATCAAGGAAGCGGTGGCGTTTGGCCACGGTCGCGACGTGGTGTGCGCGTTCATCAACATCGACGTGGGTTCGGTCGGCAACTGGGCCGAGCGCCGTGGTCTCGCGTATTCAGGCTATACCGACTTGGCGCACAAGTCCGAGGTCTACGAACTCATCCGCGAATGCGTGGAAAAGGTCAATGCGGAACTCGCCGGGGAAGGCGGGCTCGCCGAGTCGCAGATCCACCGCTTTCTGGTCCTGCACAAGGAGCTCGATCCGGACGACGATGAACTCACTCGCACGCGCAAAGTGCGGCGCGGCTTTGTCGCGGAAAAATATGCGGTGCTGATCGACGCGCTTTATGGCGGCCGCAAGTCGCAGCACATCGAGACGCTGGTGCGCTTCGAGGACGGGCGGACGAACATGGTGGCGGCGGACCTGCGCATCGAGGAAGCCCGGACATTTCCCGCGCAAGCACACAAGGCGGCCTGAGCGAGACATGAGCACCGCCGGGCCGTCCCAAGGTGCGAATAGCGCCCCCTCGGGGGGCAGCGCAGCGGCGAAAGCCGCAAGCGTGGGGGTCCTTCCGGGCGACGCAATACTCAAGCTCGACAACATCTCGCTGTCATTCGGGGGCGTGAAAGCGCTCGCGGACATCAGTTTCGACGTGCGCGAGCACGAAATCCGCGCGATCATCGGGCCGAACGGGGCGGGCAAGAGTTCGATGCTCAACGTGATCAACGGCGTCTATCGTCCCCAAAAGGGCACGATCACGTTCCGCGGCGACGTTCGCCACGACATGGACACGCACGAGGCGGCGGCGCACGGCATCGCCCGCACGTTCCAGAACATCGCGCTGTTCCGCGGCATGTCGGTGCTCGACAACATCATGACCGGCCGCAATCTCAAGATGCACGCGAGTTTCATCGAACAGGCGATCTGGCTGGGCCGCGCGAGGCGCGAGGAGCTCGAGAATCGCGAAAAAGTCGAGGAGGTGATCGACTTCCTCGAGATCCAGCACATTCGCAAGACGCCGGTGGGCCGACTTCCCTACGGACTGCAGAAGCGTGTCGAGCTGGCCCGCGCGCTTGCGGCGGAGCCGACGATGCTTCTGCTCGACGAACCGATGGCCGGAATGAATGTGGAGGAAAAGCAGGACATGTGCCGCTTTGTACTCGACGTCAACGAGCAGTACGGAACGACGATCGTCCTGATCGAACACGACATGGGTGTGGTGATGGACATCTCCGACCGCGTGGTCGTGCTCGATTACGGCAAGAAGATCGGCGACGGTGCGCCTGATGAGATCC
>JAYTIR010000138.1:0-2551 GCA_043731765.1 Burkholderiales bacterium | reverse complement strand
GCGACCGCCGCCGTCAGGTTGTTGCGCGAGCTGCCGATCGGCAGGTCGGTCGCCGGATCACCGACTTCTGCGAGGTAGTCGAGGTGGCCGTGCGCATGTCCGGTCTCGCCTTCGGCCGTCGAGCGAAACAGCGCCGATACATCGTTCTGGCCTTCGACATCCGCCTTGTTCGCGAAGTACAGATAACGGCGGTTGGCCTGGGATTCGCCGGCGAACGCCGCTTTCAGGTTGTCATGGGTCCTGCTGCCTTTGAGTGCCATGGTGCTATCTCCTTCTGGGGTGGGCGGTGTTCCCGCGTGGGTTCCGTGATGCGCAGGAGCGCTGAACAAACGCGAGTCTAGGCGTGGATATCAATAGTGTCTAATCGAATTTCGCTATAAGATCGATAGAGGCGCTCTATGAGCTACCTCAAGTTACGCGCAAGCGAAACGGGCAGGACGAGAGCGCAGCGGAGCGATTCAGTCCGAGGAATAGGCGCCATCCGCATCGCCGGGCGGCGCGAGACTGTGCTGGATGCCGAACAAACGTTCCTTGCGGGTATGCGGCCGCTGGTGAAGGAACCGCGACAGCTCAGTCAGCGCGTTCTTGTAGACATCACGCTTGAACTCGATCACCGAGTCCAGCGGAATCCAGTAGTCGTGCCAGCGCCAGGCATCGAATTCCGGGTGCTCGGAGGCGCGCAGACTCACGTCCGAATCGCGCCCGACCAGCCGGATCAGATACCAGATCTGTTTCTGTCCGCGGTATGAACCGCGCCACTCACGCCGCACCCAATTGTGCGGCACCTCATATCGCAGCCAGTCGCGCGTCCGACCGAGAATTTTCACGTGCGGCGGCAACAGCCCGACCTCTTCCTGGAGCTCCCTGAACATCGCCTGCTCGGGATTTTCGCCTGGGTTGATGCCGCCTTGTGGAAATTGCCATGAATGTTCTCGAATCCGCTTTCCCCAGAAAACCTGGTTCCGGGAGTTGACGATCACGATGGCGACGTTGGGGCGATAGCCATCACGGTCTAGCATCCCGGTCACCTTAAATGAGTCCGTTACATGCATTTTTTCACAAATCCCGTTGAATGGAAAGGCCATTCGGCGGGAGCGTGGTGCCGACGGAACGGAAAATGCAGTGGTGACACCGACCGCGCGAGCAGTCGGTCGAAGAGCTACCGCTAGGAGAGTTCGCGCAGGTCCGCGATCCCGGAAGGCAATTTCCCTGCCCGATCGAGCATGATAATTTTTTGCGCTACTTCGTCAGGGGATTTCAGCATCCCCTCGGACTTGAAGGCGCGAAAGCGCTCGACTTCCGGAAATTGTTCTTCGGTTGCATTGCGCGCGGTGACCTGCATATCGGTTTCGATGATGCCCGGTGCGAGGCTGGTGATGCGGACCGCGCCGCCGGCCTTTTCCTCCTCGAGCGCGGCGACGCGCGAGGCCATGTCGAGTCCGGCCTTGGCCGCGCAATAGGCGCCGGAGCCGGCGATCGGCCGCCGGCCGGATCCGGAAGAGATGTTGATCACGCTGCGCGCCGATATTTGCGTCGAGTCAGCCAGGAACGCATTCATCAATACCATCGGCGCGGTCAGGTTGACCGCGATGTTTCGCTGCAACGCTTCGGGGTCGATATGACCCCTGACGCCCAGCGGCTCGATCATTCCGGCGTTGTTGATCAGCACCGCGCGGGTCCAGGTCTGCGCCGACAACGCGGCGCTGACGCCATCGGCCGCCGCGGACAAACCGGCTGCGGTCCCAAGGTCCGCACGGAGGTCGCGCCACGCCGGGACGCCGGTGGGCACGCCGGCACGCGAAATGCCGAGCACGCAGGTGCCCGTCTGCGCGGCAAGCAATTGCGCAAACGCAAGACCCAGTCCGCGCGAGGCGCCCGTTACAATATATAAGTCCATCTTCGAAGTCCGATCGGGCAGATTGTCAGGCGTGCAGAATAACCGAAGGCCCGCGCGGCCGCGGCGACAACTGCGTGTTCTTGCCTCCACCGCGGGCTGCGAGTAACCTGACAGGCGAATTCCAGCGGCCCTCGGTCCGCACCGAAGCACAGGAGAAACCCATGTTGCAGCAACGCCCGGACGTGCGGCACGCGGTGGAAGCCGATCGCGTGCACAGGAGCGTCTACACCGATCCGGCCATTTTCGAAATGGAAATGGAGCGGATCTTCGAACGCGTCTGGATCTACTGCGGCCACGAAAGCCAGGTCAGCAAGCCCGGCGACTACACCACGATGCAGATCGGGCGGCAGCCGATGGTGATGGTCCGCGGCAGCGATGGCAAAGTCAACGTGCTTTACAACCGCTGCCCGCACCGCGGCACGATGCTGGTCGGCGACCGCCAGGGCTCGACCGGCGAGTTCTTTCGCTGCTCGTATCACGCGTGGACGTTTCACACCGACGGCAGGCTGAAGAACATTCCGATGATGGAATCGGGTTACGACGGCACGCGCTGGAATCGCGACAATCCGGACTGCAACGTCAAAAAGGCGGCGCGGGTGGAGAATTATCGCGGCTTTGTCTTCGCGAGCCTGGCAGCCGACGGGCCGACGCTGC
>JAYTIR010000137.1:0-1959 GCA_043731765.1 Burkholderiales bacterium | reverse complement strand
GCAATCCCCGCTGGGCGGCGATCGCTTGCGGTGTGTGGATCGTCGGGCGGATCATCTATGCCGTGGGCTATTGGCAGGACGCCAGGAAACGCGGACCGGGATTTCTGATAACGGCATTGGCGCTCATCGCAGTCTGGATCGCGGCGCTGGTCAGTGTGGTTCGCGTGCTTGATTTCGCATAAGAGGCACGCGATCGCTCCAGAGTGCGCACGATCCAGCTGGAGTAAAATGAGGCTTACCTGCTTCGATCCTCCGTCATGAACGCCCCTCATACGCCGTCCCTGTTCTCCGCCGTCGAATTGGCACCCCATGACCCGATCCTCGGGGTCACCGAGGCATTCAACGCCGACCCGAATCCGCACAAGGTCAATCTCGGCGTCGGCGTTTATTACGACGACAACGGGAAGCTGCCGCTGCTCGAATGCGTCAAGCGCGCAGAGCGCGAGATTACCAACAAGGGTGCGCCGCGCGGCTACCTTCCCATCGACGGCATTCCTGCCTACGACAAGGCCGTCAAGGAACTTCTCTTCGGCGTCGACAGTGAAATCGTCAATTCCGGACGCGCCGTTACGGTTCAGGCATTGGGAGGAACCGGAGGCCTGAAGGTCGGCGCCGATTTTTTGCGACGTGTAGCCCCCGGCGCACAGGTCTATATCAGCGACCCAAGCTGGGAGAACCACCGGGCGCTGTTTGAAGGAGCGGGCTTCGTCGTTGACAGCTATGCGTATTACGGCGCGGCAACGCATGGTCTTTTGTTTGCAGAGATGCTGGCGGCGTTGCAACGCATGCCGCAGGGATCGATCGTCGTGTTGCATGCCTGCTGCCACAATCCGACGGGGGTAGATCCCACGGATGCGCAATGGACAGAGATCATCGACGTTGTTCGCGCGCGCGGACTCGTACCGTTCCTCGACGCGCCATACCAGGGCTTCGGTGACGGCATCGAACCTGACGGCGTCGTCGTACGCCGGTTTGCCGCGACACCCGGGCCATTGTTCGTCTCGAGTTCGTTCTCGAAGTCGTTTTCCCTTTATGGTGAGCGCGTGGGGGCGCTGTGTGTCGTGACTGCCGACCGCGCGGAGGCGGCACGCGTTTTGTCGCAGTTGAAGCGCGTGGTCCGCGCTAACTACTCGAACCCGCCAACCCACGGCGGCCAGATGGTGGCGATGGTGCTGGAATCAACAAAATTGCGCGCGTTGTGGGAGGCCGAACTCACCACCATGCGCGAGCGCATCCAGGCCATGCGCCGCAGTCTGGTCAAGAAGTTGCAAGAAGTTGCCCCGAAGGCAGACTTCCAATTCGTGCTGCAGCAACGCGGAATGTTTTCGTACTCCGGCCTGACCAAGGAGCAGGTGCAAAGACTGCGCGACGAGTTCTCCATCTACGCGCTGGATACAGGCCGAATCTGCGTCGCCGCGCTCAATTCGCGCAACATCGATGTCGTGGCCAAGGCCATCGCCACGGTGATCGCGTAGCCCCCGAGGCGTTTTGACAGAAAGGAATTTTCCGCTATAATTCAAGGCTGTCCGATGCGGGAATAGCTCAGTTGGTAGAGCGCAACCTTGCCAAGGTTGAGGTCGGGAGTTCGAAACTCCTTTCCCGCTCCAGAATTCCCGAGGGAGAGTCCGCAATCGGCAAGTGCGGCTCTCCCTTTTCGTTTGCCCGACCTGCGTGCGATTGCGCGCCGGCCGTCGCCCCAGGCGGGGTGGCAGAGTGGTCATGCAGCGGCCTGCAAAGCCGTGTACGCCGGTTCGATTCCGACCCCCGCCTCCAAGAATTCCTTTTCACATTTCCGGCCAGCGCCGCGTCAAGCATGCCTGGGCCGCGACCGCCGCGCGCACGGCTCAGCGCGAAACCATGTTGTACGCGGCGACGGTTGCGACGAGCTCGACCGTGCTCTTCGCAAGCAGAGGTCAAGTCTCGAAGTGTCGCCGCATCAGATGATCGAGCGAGAACTTC
>JAYTIR010000136.1:0-2287 GCA_043731765.1 Burkholderiales bacterium | reverse complement strand
TGGCGCTGTTGGGCTATCCGTTTCTGCTCGAGCCCTGGATCGCCACGCGGGCGCAAGCGTGGGGCTGGTCTACAGGCTACGTCTTGTTCGTCGGATTGTGTGTCGCGACGGCGTGGAAAAGCGCGAGCAGGAAAAGCGAAGTAAATAGCATGGAAATCGGGGTCAGACTCGACTCTCCTGATGTTCTTGATGGACGATCGCCTGCCGAATGGAAAGTCGAATCCGATCCTGGCATTCCGCGCCAGATCCTCTGGTGCGCGCTTGCGGCAACCAGCTCTGCGTTACTGCTGGCCGTTACCGGTCACATCACGCAAAATATCGCCGCGGTTCCGCTGCTGTGGATCGTGCCGCTGTCGCTCTACCTCATCAGCTTCATCCTCTGCTTCGATGGCAAGGGCTGGTACCACCGCGAGACATTTCTCGCGATGCTGGCGGCGGGCCTCGGGGTCATGGGCTGGACGCTGGCCGACCCGCAGCTGACCCACGAGTTGGCACTCCAGCTCGGCGTGTTCTGCGTCGGATTTTTCCTGGCGTGCATGTTCTGTCACGGCGAACTCGTGACGCTGAAACCGGCGCCGCGATACCTGACCCGCTTCTACCTCATGATCTCGCTCGGCGGCGCGCTGGGTTCGGTCGTCGCGGGCCTCGTGGCGCCGCTCGTATTTTCCGCCAATTTCGATCTCGCCATTTCGCTTGTCGCGTGCGCACTGCTCCTGCTGTGGCGGACGCGGCGCGAGAAGCTCGTGTTTCCCGCGCTGGCGGCCGTTTCGCTCCTGTTCACCATTGGTTGCGGAATCTGGAGCGTGGTCGAGTTCTACGAGAACACGATGTTCACGTCGCGCAATTTCTACGGCGTGCTGCGAGTGCAGGAATCCGGCGACAAGGAAATTGACCGCCGCCGAAACCTGATCCACGGAACGATCATGCACGGCAAGCAATATCTGCATCCCGATTTCAAGAAGGAGCCGACAAGCTACTACACGCGCAGTTCCGGCATCGGCCGCGTGATCGAGGCGATGCACCCGCGCCAGGACCCGATCAGGGTGGGCATCATCGGGCTGGGCACTGGAACCATTGCCTCCTACGGCAGCAAGGGCGATGTCTATCGCTTCTACGACATCAATCCCGGCGTGATCGCCATTGCGCAACGTGACTTCACTTACCTCAAGGACAGCGACGCCACTATCGAACTGTCGTTGGGCGATGCGCGCCTGTCGCTCGAACGCGAACCGCCGCAAAACTTTGACGTCCTCGCCATCGACGCATTTTCCAGCGACGCCATCCCGGTGCATCTCATCACCCGGGAAGCGGTCGACGTGTATTTGCGCCACATGAAACCGGACGGCGTGATTGCGTTCCACGTCACCAATCGTTACCTGAACCTGGTGCCCGTAGTCGAGGGCATCGCGACCCAACTCGGCCTTCAGGCACTGTGGATCAACGACCCCGGTGACGATCCGCTCGGCAATTCATCGAGCTGGGTGTTGCTCGCCAAGGACGCGACCCGCCTTGCCGATCCGCGCCTGACCGATTCCTCCATTGCGATCGAGCCTCGACGCGATTGGCGCGTGTGGACGGATGACTTCAACAACCTGGTGCAGGTGCTGAAATAGCGAAGTGGGTAGTCCCGGCGGCATCGCCGGCGCTAGAATCGGCACATGCCCCGCGCCGCACTCACTTCTCCCGCCGACCACGGTCCTTACCGCGCACTGGTTCGGCCGCCCAAGGCCCGCCATATCGAGGTAATCGACCAGCGCGCGTTGCCGCATGCACTCGTCAAGGCCACCATCGGCGACGCCGAAGCCGCAGCGCTCGCCATCCGCCGCATGTGGATACGCGGCGCGCCGTTGATCGGGGCGGTGGGCGCCTACGGCCTCGCGCTGGCCCTCGACCGCGACGCCAGCGACGCCGCACTGACCAAGGCACACAACGCGCTCGACACGACGCGACCGACCGCCGTCAATCTGCGTTGGGCGCTCGACCGCGTGCGCGCGAAAGTGAAACCGCTGCCGATCTCGGAGCGCGCGGATGCCGCCTGGACGGAAGCCGACGCGATTGCCGCGGAGGACATCGGCATCAACTTTGCGATCGGCGAACATGGCCTGGCGCTGTTGCGCGGGATTGCGCAGCGTCGTCCCGGGCCGATCGCCGTGATGACCCACTGCAATGCCGGCGCCTTGGCCACGTGCGGCTGGGGAACTGCCACAGCGCCGCTGTTCCGTGCCCATGCCGAAGGGCTCGCGTTGCATGTGTGGGTGAGCGAGACGCGCCCGCGCATGCAGGGTGC
>JAYTIR010000135.1:0-2887 GCA_043731765.1 Burkholderiales bacterium | reverse complement strand
GACGGGTCGGGATGGTCGTAGCTGATCGAGCCGATCGCGTTGAAGCGGCGCAGGTCGTATTTGTACGGCGCGTAGTTGCCGTGCCACGCGACGACGTCGAGCGGCGAATGGCCGATTTCGGCGGACCACAGGTTGCCCATGAATTTCGCGACCAATTCGAACGTGCCTTCGCGATCCTCGTACCTGGCGTGCGGCGTCAGGAAATCGCGGGGATTGGCGAGGCCGTTGGAGCCGATCACGCCGAGGTCGGGAAGGCGGAATTGCGCGCCGAAGTTCTCACACACGTAGCCGCGGGCGACGCTATCCAGGATTTCGACACGGAAGCGCACGCCGCGCGGGATCACCGCGACTTCCTGCGGCTCGACATCGATCTGCCCGAACTCCGTCGCGAGGCGCAACCGGCCCTGCTGCGGCACAATCAGCAGTTCGCCGTCGGCATCGTAGAAAAAACGGTCGCTCATCGACCGATTAATCGCGTAGACGTGAATGCCGCATCCGGTCATCGCGGCCGGGTCGCCATTGCCGGCCAGGGTCACGAGACCGTCGATGAAATCGGTCGGCGAGACCGGAATCGGCAGCGGATCCCAGCGCAACTGGTTGGGCGGCGTGGGCACGTCCCCGAATCGGCTTTCGATGCGGCCATTGCCGATCCTGCGGAACGGCAGATGCACGGCTGCCGGCCGGATCCGGTAGGTCCACGAGCGCCGGTTCGCGCCTCGCGGTGCCGTGAACGCCGTGCCCGACAACTGCTCCGCGTACAGGCCGTAGGGCGCGAGCTGCGGCGAATTCCGCCCGACCGGCAGCGCGCCGGGCAATGCTTCAGTGGCGAATTCGTTGCCGAAGCCGGATTGGTACGTCAGCATGGCGTGACGTCTTCACGCGCGGCCGCCATCGCGGCGCGCAGGACATCGGCGTCGCCGACATGGTTGGCCAGCAGCAGGATGAGCTTCGCGTTGACGAGCGCGCTCTGCGCCTCGGTCAGGTCGCGATGCAGTCCAATCAGATCCTCGTAGAAATCGTCCGGCGCCGCTAGATTGGGTTCCGTGTTCAATGCGTCCTCCGTGTTCAATTCGTCCACCTGGCAATCCCTTCGGTGTTGCCGGTCGCCTGCGCGACGGCACGGCGCACGGCGGCGGAATCGAACGCCCTCCAGCGCGCGCACACATGCTGGTCCGGGCGGATCAGGTAACAGGTCTCGGCTCTCGCATCGTAACGGGTGGCCAGCAAGCCGTCCTTGTCCCGGATCACGATCCGGTCCTCGGTCAACGCGCCACCGACCTGGACGATGCCGCAAGGGATCGGGTCCTGCGCGAGCCCGCGCGCGGCCTCGCGGGAAACGCCGTCACCGAAGACGAGCAGGGCGAAGGCTCCGCCGAAATGTTCCAGCAACCAGTCACCGCGTGGCCCAGCTACCGGCGCATCGGCGGCAGGCGCACCTGGCACCATCATTCCCGAAAACGTCTCATTGTCCACCTCACTGTCCGGCGTATTGAGACAGGAATCGGCAAGAACCTTCGGCACCGAAAGGCGGCCGCTGTTCACGAGCTTTCTTGCGAACGGATGGCGACGGGCGAGGGAGAGCACCGCGTCGCGGAACGTGCGCGAAACGACGCTTTTCGGCGTGATGAAGTCGGTCGCGCGCGTCGAATTCAGGATGTTTTCGTCGGCCGCCGCGACGCGCTCCGAATCGTACGTATCCAGCAGCGTGTCGGGTGCCTGGCCGCGCAAGACCATTTCCAGTTTCCACACGAGATTGTCCGTGTCCTGCACGCCGCTGTTGGCGCCGCGCGCGCCGAACGGGCTCACCAGATGCGCGGCGTCACCCGCGAACAGCACGCGGCCATGGCGGAATTTCTGCATTCTCCGGCACTGGAACGAATAGACGCTGGCCCATTCGATCTCGAAGACGACGTCGGCCCCGAGCATGGCGCGCAGTCGCGGCAGGATGTTCTCGAATTTTTTTTCCTCGTCGGGATCGGCGTCCCAGCCGAGCTGAAAGTCGACACGCCACACGTTGTCGGCCTGCCGGTGCAGCAACACCGACTGATTGCGGTGGAACGGAGGGTCGAACCAGAACCAGCGCTCCGTCGGAAAATCCGTGGTCATGTGGATGTCGGCGATCAGGAAGCGATCGCGAAACGCCTGACCCTCGGTATCCAGTCCGAGCATGTGGCGGACCGGGCTGCGCGCTCCGTCGCAGACGATCAGCCAGTCACACGTCAGCGCATATTCGCCGTCCTGGGTCGCTACGCGCAACCTGACCTCCGCGTCTCCGTGCGCGACGTCGACGACCCGGTGCTTCCACCGGATTTCGGCAGCGGCTAGCGCGTCGGCGCGCCGCACCATGCATTCCTCGAAATGATACTGCTGCAGGTTGACGAAGGCGGGACGGTGATGCCCTGGTTCGGGCAACAGATCGAACTGGTAGGTGAGACGGTCGCCGTGGAAGACCTTGCCGACGTTCCAGCCCACGCCCTTTTGCGCAATCGGTTCGCCGCAACCGAGCCGATCGAGGATCTCCAGCGTGCGCTTGGCATAGCAGATCGCCCGCGAACCGACGCTGACGGTGTCGTCGTCATCCAAAACGAGTACCGGGATGCCGCGTTGAGCGAGGTCGATGGCCGCCGCGAGCCCGACCGGTCCCGCACCGACGATCACCACGCCGCAATGCCGCGTCGTGCCATCCAGTTCGGGCGGACGACGGTATTCGTAGACGGGATTGGTATAGGTTTTCAACTGAGGGTTTTCACCCTTCCAGGGCCTGCCACATATCCTTGTCGCGCTGCGCGGTCCAGATGCGCGGGTCCTTGTATTGCGTTGCTTCGTCGTACGCGCGCGTCACGTCGAACGGCAGGCAATGGTCGAATATCACCCAGTGGCCGAATTG
>JAYTIR010000134.1:0-1774 GCA_043731765.1 Burkholderiales bacterium | reverse complement strand
GGCACCTTCGGGGCAGAATGTGGGGCCGCATAGGCTGCAATCCGCCGCGGCGGCTGCGCGCCACGGTCAACCCAGCCGGCAACGTCGTCCAACCGCGCGAGTTCGAGCGCGTTCAGCCGTTCGCGCAGAACGGCCTCGAGCGCATCCTCCCATCCGCGCTCGATGTCGAGCGATTGCCACAATCTCCGGGCGTTGGTGAGGCGGTTTGCGGCGAGCCAACCATCGATGTCCTGCCCATGCCCGATCTTTGCCTGCAATGCGGACAACGCCTGCGAGCGCGCTTCGAGTTCGCCCAGGTGTCTGCTGTCGCGTTGCCATGCGTCGGCCGTTTCGCGTTGCCGAATTTGCAGCGACTCGACGACCTGCTGGAGTTCCGCCAATGTCTTGTGTTTTCCCGCGAGGTCACGATTCTCCGCGGCGAGCTGCTCTTCGACTTCGCGCAGCGGATCGGTCTTCGGTGCGCGAATCCCGGCAAGTTCCTGTTGCAGACGCTCCCGCCGCAAAGCAAGCTGCGTCAGCGTGTGCCCGATGCTGTCGCGCCGGGTCTCGGCCACGCGCACATCCTGTTCCGTCAATACGATCTTCTGGGCGAGTTCGGCGAGAGTCCTGGAGGTGTCGGCAACCGCCTGGTCCAGTGCAGGCAGCAGCGACTGGGCGGAACGCTCTCCCTCTGCGGCGGTTTCGCGCGCGACCAGCGCCAACTCTAGCTCACGATCCGCGTTGCTGCGGTCGCCGGCCAGAGCGGCTTCCTGTCCGGCGATGGCGCCCAGGGCCTCGGTCAATTGCGCGACCTGCTGGGTGATGCGCGATTCCGATTCACGCGCAAACGCCAATTGCTGCTCGAGCCGCGTCACTTCGGCATTGGCGGCGTAAAACCCGCCCTGCTTCTCGTGCAACGCGTCGCCGGCCGCGTAGTGGTTCGTACGCATTGCTTCCAGCTTGGCCTCGGCTGCCCGCACTTCGGCTTGCAGCGACTCCAGCGCCACCGTCAGCGTGGCCATTTCCGTCGTGCACTTTTCGCGGACGCGAACCGCATCCTGCTGCTTCGCGAACCACATGAGATGCTGCGATTGCCTTAAGCGTCCCTCCAGTTCGCGATATTCGGTGGCCACTCTCGCCTGGGTTTCCAGGCGGACGAGCTGGTTGCCCAGTTCCAGCCGGATGTCCTCGACGCGGGCCAGGTTCTCGCGGGCATCGGAGAGCCGGCCTTCGGTTTCCTTGCGGCGTTCCTTGTACTTGGACACGCCTGCGGCTTCCTCGAGGAATATGCGAAGCTCTTCCGGCTTCGCCTCGATCATCCGCGAGATCATTCCCTGTTCGATGATCGCGTACGCGCGCGGCCCCAGGCCCGTGCCGAGGAACAGGTCGTGGATATCGCGGCGGCGGACTGGAATGTTGTTGATGTAGTACGTCGAATCGCCGTCGCGCGTGAGCACGCGTTTGATCGAGATTTCGGCGTACTGCCCCCATTGGCCGCCGATCCGGCCCTGGCTGTTGTCGAAAAGCAGTTCGACCGACGCCCGTCCGACCGGCTTGCGCTCGCCGGCGCCATTGAAAATGACGTCCTGCATCGACTCGCCGCGCAACGCGGACGCCTTCGACTCGCCGAGCACCCAGCGCACGGCATCGATGACATTCGATTTGCCGCAACCGTTGGGACCGACAATGCCGACCAGTTGGCCAGGTGTCGCGATGGTGGTCGGGTCAACGAACGACTTGAACCCGGAGAGCTTGATCTGCGTTAGGCGCAAGGGAAACTTTGCAAGGTGCGTGC
>JAYTIR010000133.1:0-11676 GCA_043731765.1 Burkholderiales bacterium | reverse complement strand
TTGGCGAGACCTGAATTCGACATTGTCGTCATCGGCGGCGGCGTGGGCGGCCTCGTGGTCGCCGCGGGCGGGGCAACGCTCGGCGCCAAGGTCGCGCTGGTCGAGAAACACCGGATGGGCGGAGACTGCCTCTGGTACGGATGCGTGCCGTCGAAGACGCTCATCAAATCCGCGCGCGTTGCCTATGCCATGCGCCATGCGGACCGCTGGGCGCTGCGGCCGGCCGATCCCGCGCCCGATCTTGCACAAGTCATGGAACGCGTGCGCGGAGTCATCGCGGAAATCGAGCCCAACGACAGCCCCGAGCGTTTTCGCGCATTGGGTGTGGACGTCACGTTCGGCGACGGCCGCTTTACGGCGCCCGACGTGTTCGAAGTCAACGGGCGCAAGCTGACCGGCGCGACATTTGTGCTTGCGACCGGCTCGCGTCCCGCCGTGCCGCCCATCTCCGGCATTGCGGAGACGCCCTTCCTTACCAATGAAACGCTGTTCGATCTGCGTGAACCCGTGCCATCGTTGCTGGTCGTGGGCAGCGGGCCGAACGGCAGCGAACTGGCGCAGGCCATGCGCCGGCTTGGCAGTGAAGTCACCGTCGTCGACATTGCGCCCCGCATCCTGCCGCGCGAGGACGAGGACCTGGCGCAGGTCGTCCACCAGCAGTTGCGCGCCGAAGGCGTTCGCTATTGCCTCGACACCACGATTCAACGGGTCGCCGTTGGCGACGGTGCCATTGCGCTCATGGTCAAAGGCAGGAACGGCGAGGAAAATACGCTAGGGGCCGCGCACCTGTTGCTGGCCGCAGGACGTCGACCCAATGTCGAAGACCTGGGGTTGGACGCCGCGAACGTCGCCATGCACAATGGTCAGATCGTCGTCGATGCCCACCTCCGCACAACCAATCCGCGCATCTACGCGGTCGGCGATGTTGCCGGAGGCTACCAGTTCACGCACCTCGCCGAGCACCACGCCGGCATCGTCCTGCGCCACGCAATCTTCAAGCTCTGGTGGACGAAACCGTCGCCGGTCGTGCCGTGGTGCACGTACACCGACCCGGAGTTGGCGCGGGTCGGGCTGTCGGAAACCGACGCGCAGGAACGAGGCATCGCGCATCGAGTCTACCGGTTTCCCTTCGCGGACGTCGACCGTGCGCGCACCGACAGCGATACGCAAGGTTTCGCCAAACTCGTCACCGATCCGCGCGGCAAATTGCTCGGCGCGGCGATCGTCGGTCCTGCGGCTGGCGAATTGATTGCCGAATGCGTACTCGCGCTTTCGAAAGGACTGCACGCCAAGGACCTCTCGGCGGTAATCCACGCCTATCCGACGCTGGCGCAGATCAATCGCCGCGCAGCGGACCAGCGGATGAAGGAAGGGCTGACGCCATCGTCAAAGCGCTGGATCAAGCGAATTTTCGGCTTGCGCGGAGGCTGAGAATGGGCGCAGGCGACGACGCGACAACGGCATTGCCCGCCCGCGGACGCTGGACAAAATTCTTTCTTCTCGCCGTGTTCATCGGCGGCATCGTTGCATTCTTTGTTTTCGACGGCCCGCACTACCTCGATCTCGACACGATCAAGACGCACCGAGACGCCCTGCGCCTGATGACGCAACAGCATTTCACGGCATCGCTGGTGGTCGCGTTTCTTGTCTATGCCGGCGCGGTGGCGTTCAGCATTCCCGGCGGCTTGATCCTTTCGCTGACGATGGGCTTCATATTCGGCCGATGGACCGGCACCGTTCTGGTCGTGGTTGCCGCGACGGTCGGCGCGACCATCGTCTTTGTCGCCGCACGCTATATTTTTGCCGACGCGGCGCGCAAACGACTGGGCGACTTCGGAACGCGGATCAATGCGGGCTTTACGGCCAACGCGTTCCGTTACATGCTGTTCCTTCGACTTGTTCCCCTGTTTCCTTTTTTCCTGGTGAATCTTGCTCCTGCCTTCACATCCATCCCGGTAAGCACATACGCGCTGGCGACGCTGATCGGCATCATCCCCGCGAGTTTCGTCTATGTGAACCTGGGCGAAACGCTGTCCCGGATCGATTCTCTCCAGGGACTCGTGTCCGTGGAAACCCTCGGTGCGCTGGCGCTCCTTGGTTTGCTGGCGCTGTTGTCGATTGCGTGGAAGCGCCGCGATGCGGCAAGCACGCACTAAGTGAGATGGGCCGCGCATGCGACTGTCCATCGTGATTCCGACACTCGAGGAGGCACAGGGGATCGCCGCTACACTCGAGACGCTGCAAGCGCTGCGCGCCAACGGTCACGAAGTCATCGTCGTCGATGGCGGCAGCGCCGACGCCACGATTGAACTGTCACAGCCGTTTGCCGATCGCGCCATCGTCGCGGCCACCGGACGTTCGCGGCAGATGAACGAGGGTGCCAAAATTGCGACAGGCGACATCCTGCTGTTCCTGCATGCGGATTCGCTGCTGCCCGCGGATGCGGCCGACGCCATCGCCGCCGCCCTGGACAGTGGCCACCGTTGGGGACGCTTCGATGTGACCATCAGCGGCGGCGCCCGCACATTGAGTCTTGTCGCCCGCATGATGAACCTGCGTTCGCGCTGGACGGGAATCGCCACCGGCGACCAGGGCATTTTTGTCGAGCGCAAGTTGTTCGCCGAAATCGGTGGCTATCCGGATATTCCGCTGATGGAAGACATCGCGCTGTCGAAGGCCCTGAAGCGCAATGGCGGCCGTCCCGCCTGCCTGCGTGCACGCATCGTGACGTCCGGCCGCCGTTGGGAACGCCTCGGTCCATGGCGAACCATCCTCGCGATGTGGCGGTTGCGGCTCGCATTTGCACTCGGCGCGGACCCCGCGAAACTGGCCCGGCGCTATGACAACTGAGCCATCGCGGAACGCGAATGCACCCGCGCTGCTGATCTTTGCCCGCGAGCCCGTGGCAGGCCAGGTGAAATCGCGGCTCGCGGCAACGATCGGCGCCGAGGCCGCCGCCAACGCCTACCGCGAACTCATCGACGCGACCTTGGCGTATGCGGTCGCGGCGCGGACACAAGGCATCGTCGCCTCGGTGGAGATGTGGTGCACGCCGGATCCCGACTCGACATTTTTCCGCGAGCTCGCTGCGCGCAACGGCATCACGCTTCGTTGCCAGCGCGAGGGCGATCTCGGTGAGCGAATGTCCGGGGCGTTAACAGATGCTCTCGCAAAGGTATCGGCCGCATTGCTCATCGGCACGGACTGTCCGGCGTTAGGCGTTGCAGGGTTACGTGCCGCTGCCACGCTGCTTTGCAGTCACGATGCAGTATTGGGACCCGCGGAAGACGGAGGCTTCGTGCTGATCGGCGCGCGTGTTCCCGTGCCGTTCAACGGCGTTCGGTGGAGCAGTCTGCACACATTGCACGACACACGCGCCGCATTTGCGCGCAGCGGCGTGCGGTGGAGCGAACTGCCGGTTTCGTGGGACGTCGACGAACCCGCCGACGTTGCGCGCTGGAAGGCGCTACACGCCGGATAAATCACGGAAGCGTCACGCCAATGGTGAACAGCGCCCCGGCGGCCCCCAAAAGCACGAATTCGCCACAATAGCGCTGCACACAATAACCGACCGATGGGATGATCGCCGGGGCCACGCCGTAATTGTTGAAAGGCACCTTGTTCTTGTACTGACCGCTGTAGCCGTGCAGAGGACCAACGGTGACCTTGACGTAGAACGGCTGGTGGTCCTCGATCGGGCGCCATTGCAGTCCGGCAAACACGTATTGCGAAAACTGTCCGAACGAATTCTGGAACAGCGCCACGCCCATGATCCACTGCCCCCCGAGCCACGTCTCCCTGTAGTGATACTCGGCATCAAACATATACGATTGCTTGTGATCCGCGTCGTAATGGAAGTGCCATGTGTAGTATGCAAACTGGAAATAGAATTGGTCGGTACGCCACGGTTCCGGCGCGTCCCATCCTGACGAGTGTTCGAACAATCGCTTGGACGTTGTCTCGGTCGTTGTGGACGTGACCGGCGCCGCCGTTGACGCGGGCACGGTTGGCACCGGCGTCGCCTGTGCCATCGCGGACCCCGGATGGCCCCCCCACATTACCGCGACGGCGAGCGCCGTCAATCCGCACAGCTTCCAGCCTGCGCAAATACTTGCGTGGGGCGAGACGTCTATGCGGATGAAGGTACGACTGCGAAGGTACGAATTGGATCGCGGGATACTGCAGAGCTGAACCGACATGCCACCTCGTAACGCTGATTTTTTCTCACCTTATCACGGAGCACCGGTCCTTGTCCCGCGTTTGCAAAGGAACCGATTCAGGCGACAGGGCACGCAGCGGACGGGACGATGTTTTCCTTGGCCACGGCCACGGTGGCGACTGAAGGCAGCGCGACACCGTTCTTCACGGCCGTGATCTCGGCCAAGATCGATACGGCAATCTCCGGCGGCGTGCGGCTGCCGATGTAGAGACCAATGGGACCGTGCAGGCGCGCGATCTCGTCCGCCGTCACCTCGAAATCCCGGAGCCGCTCGCGCCGCTTCGCATTGTTGGCGCGTGAACCCAGCGCGCCGACATAGAACGCCGGCGATTTCAACGCCTCCATCAACGCGAGGTCGTCGAGTTTCGGATCGTGCGTCAGCGCTACGACCGCGCAGCGTTCGTCGAGGTGCATGGCCCGAACCGTGTCGTCGGGCATCGTCCGGACCAGCGCGACACCCGGGATGTCCCAGGTTTCCGTGTACTCTTCGCGCGGGTCGCAGATCGTGACCTGGTAATCGAGGCCCACCGCAATCTGCGCCAGATATTTCGACAGCTGCGACGCGCCGATCACGAGCATCCGGTAACGCGGGCCATGAATCGTCGTCAGCGTCTTGCCGTCAAACGCCAGGCCGTCGGCGGCCTGCGCGGGATGCAACGTCGCCTCCCCCGTGATCAGGTCGAGCCGGCGACTGACGAGGTGGCCCGCTTCGATTTCACGCAGCAATGCGCGGACGCCGGAATCCCTGGTGAGAGGTTCGAGCACGAGCTGGATGCTGCCACCGCAGGGCAAGCCGAAGCGGCGCGCTTCGTCCGCCGACACGCCGTAGGTCACCGCCTCGCACCGCGTTTGCGCCATGCCCAATCGCCGCGTGCGGTCGATGATGTCGTCCTCGATGCAGCCTCCGGACACGGAACCGACGACGAGGCCGTCGTTCCGAACTGCGAGCATCGCGCCCTCGGGTCGCGGCGAACTCCCCCATGTCTTCACCACCGTAACCAGCAGGACAGGCCGCCCTTCATCCAGCCATGCGGCACTGCGCTTCAGGACATCCAGATCTACGCTATCCATGTGCAACCTCTCTTGCGTGCGCTGGCCAATCCGGGCTCAAAACCGTACGCCGCCTCGAATGTACAACCACGCCATGATGGCGAGAATGAGCGCCAACGCCGTGTAACGTACCCAGGCCGCACCGGAGAACTTGCTCGCGCCCGGCGCGGCGACGGTCGTCCCAATCCCGCCCGTCGTCACTGGCATGAATTGCGCGCTGAACTTCTCGAAAAATTCGTCGGCAAGTTTCGCTGCAGCACCATCGATCAATCGCGATCCGATCTGCGCGAGCTTTCCGCCCACCTGCGCCTTGGCGACGTAGGTCAGCGTCGTTTGATTTTCGGCGGCGGGCACCAGGGTTACCTTGGCTTCGCCGTTCGCGAAACCTGCCGCGCCACCCTGCCCTTCGAACTTCAGCGTGTAGCCGGTTGGCGGCGTGCTGTCGGTCATGCGCATCCTGCCGCTGAATGTCGCCGACACCGGGCCCACCCTGGCAGTCATCGTCGCCTGCCATTCGTCGTCGCCGATGCGTTCGAGCGATTTGCAACCCGGAATGCAGGCCTTGAGCGCTGCGGGATCGTTGAGCGCCAGCCACACCGCATCGATGGGCGCAGGTACGACGCGCGTATTGGTCATCTCCATTGCGGATCCCATTCCATCATGCCGCGAGGCGCACGCCGGCGCGGCTGCGCGACCTCGGCCGCGACAACGCGTCGGCGAGCGCCGTCAGGCTGGCAAGATCATGCACGGGCAGGAAATCGTCGACGTGCGGCAATATCGCCCGGATGCCTGCGGGCCGCGCCTCGAACCCTGCATAGCGCAGCAGCGGGTTCAGCCAGACCAGTCGCGCGCAGGATTTCGCCAATCGCTCGACTTCGAATTCCAATCCCTCTGCCGACTCCGCATCGAGGCCATCGCTGATCAGCAACACCACCGCGTTCTGGCCCAGCAAACGGCGCGACCAGCGCCGGTTGAACTCGCCGAGGCAGGCGCCGATACGCGTGCCGCCGGCCCAATCCTGCACCGATTCCGCCACGCGCGCCAACGCGACGTCGACATCGCGGTGTTTAAGATGCCGGGTAATGTTGGTGAGGCGTGTGCCGAACACCAGCGTGTGCACGCGATGACGATCATTGGTGATGGCGTGGAGAAAATGCAGCAACATCCTCGCATAGCGATCCATCGATCCGGAGATATCGCACAGGACGACGAGCGGAGGCGTTCGCCGGATGCGCGCGCGGAATGCCAGCGGCGCGACGGTGCCAGCGGCGCTCGTCATGCCACGCAACGTCGCGCGCAGATCGATGCGGTGGCCACGTGGCGCGGCGCGGGTGCGCCGCACCGGCAGTTCGGGCAACGGCAACTTGAGGCGCGCAAGCATGGCTTTCACCTGCGCCAACTCGTCGGCCGTCATCGTCGCAAAATCCTTGGCCTGCAGCACTTCGCGCGGCGAAAACGTGAATGCCGCATCCAGTTCAACTTCTTCCTCGTCGTCGGGGCGAACCTCGGGACGCTTCGGCGGAAGCATGGCCTGCGCGAGCCGCGAAGGCAGCTCCGGCTCGTCGCGGTGCTCGCCGGTCCGACCGTAAACTCGGGGTAGCAGTGCGGCGACCATTTTTTCCAGCAACTTTGGATTGCGCCAGAACAGGTCGAAGGCCTGCTCGAACAGAATGAGTTGCTCGTGCCTTGAAACCAGCACCGCGGCCAGCGCTTCGCGAAAATCCGTCTTGTTGGCCACGCCTACCGCCTCGACTGCGGCAATCGCATCGATCACCTTGGCCGGCCCGACGGGCAATCCGGCTGCGCGCAACACGCGCACGAAGTGCAATACATTTTCGGCGAGGTAGCCCCTGGGCAAGGAGGCGAAACCGGAGCGCGCGGCGATTCCGTTCAAAGTTCGATTCCTTCGGCCTGAACCTGGGCAACCAGCTTTTCCGCAACCTCCTTCGTGATGGCGCCCACGTCGTCCTGGTACTTGAGCAACACACCGAGCGTATCGGCAACGGTGTGCGGGTCCAGCGCAATGCGGTCAAGTGCCAACAGCGCCTCGGCCCAATCCAGCGTTTCGGCGATGCCCGGCGCCTTGAACAGGTCCATCGAGCGCAGCCGCTGCGTAAAGGCGACGATCTCCCGCGCCAGCGTTTCAGGTGCGCGCGGACACTTGCGGCGCAGGATCGCGAGTTCGCGCAGCGCGTCGGGATAGTCGACCCAATGGTAGAGGCACCGGCGCTTGATCGCGTCGTGGATCTCGCGCGTGCGGTTCGATGTGATGACCACAATGGGCGGGGTTTTCGCGACGATGGTCCCGAGTTCGGGAATCGACACCTGGAAATCGGACAGCACCTCGAGCAGGTAGGCCTCGAACGGCTCATCCGTGCGGTCGAGTTCATCGATCAACAGAACGGGCGCCACGCCGCCGTCCGGATCGATCGCCTGCAACAGGGGCCGCTTGAGGAGAAAACGTGGCGTGAAAATATCGCGTGACAGGTCCTCACGCGCGACGGTTCCCGTAGCCTCCGCGAGCCTGATCTCGATCATCTGCCGCGGATAATTCCATTCGTACACCGCGGATGCCGTGTCGAGGCCTTCGTAGCATTGCAGGCGAACCAGCGGACGCTTGAGGCCGGCTGCCAACACCTTGGCGATCTCGGTCTTGCCGACCCCGGCCTCGCCCTCGAGGAACAGAGGCCGTTGCAACTTGAGCGACAGAAAGACCGCCGTCGCCAAGCGGCGCTCCGCGACATAGTCGTTTGCCGTCAGCAGGTCGAGCGTGGCGTCGACGCTGGCGGGAAACGCGGATGTCGGGGTGGGCATGGAGGTCCGATCGATAACTCGGCTGAGTAAACGCATAGGATACCAATAGTCGCCCGAGCGGCGTTTCGCCGGGCCCCGACGGAACTCGGCCATACCCGGGCGCCGACGGGAATATTCACGTTGTAGCCTACTTGCGCCGCGCGAGGCATTGCCCGAGAATGGTCCGGCAACGTGGCGTACGGCTTGGGCAAAGACAACATTGCTTACCAGTCCGGAGCAACGCGCCAGCGAAGCGAGGGGGGGACAGTTCACCGATAGCGTTTCGGTGCCGCAATCAGTTAGTCGAGCTGCGGTGGCCGTTCAGGCGGGTTCGCCAACAGGGGAGATCAGAATGAAATTCCAGTCGTTGTTCCTGGTTGCAATGGTTGCGTATCTGGCTTCGGGGTGCGCCGCGCAGACCCCACCGCGTCAATTGGCGACTCCGCAAATCGAAGGGTCGTATTCGATGCAGGCCCTCTATCCGATCGACGCAAAGCTCGTTTCGCCACGCAAGCCCACCGGGTCCGGAGTACAGTGTCCGGATTCCAGTGATTGCACGATCAACATCAACGTAAGCGGAGGTGACTGCGAAACAATCGGTCTCGATGATTACATACTGCTGGCTTCGACGACCCAAACCGTTACGTGGAAGTTGGTGACGCCAGGATATGTATTCTGCCCGCATACAGGCGACGGCGCTTTCTTGTACGATCCCAACCTTCCCAGCAATATCGTCAGTCCGGGCAACAACTCCGCAAATTGCTCGCAGGCGTATCAGTGGAAACGTTTGAGGCCCACCGGGACGGATCTTGAGTATTACCTGAAGTTCCGTTCCGCAACCAGAATCTGCATCAAGGATCCGTGGGCGCGGAATTGACGGTCGGCAACTCCAGCGCGGCGGCAAGCCAGGTGCGCGCCTCCTCGATCGCCTCGTCATAGCGTAACGCGCCGCCATCACGCTCGGCCGCCGCGAAAGCGGTGCCGCCTAGCGTGACGCGGGACCGGTCGACCAAGGGGGCAAGGAATGCCTCGTCGGTCGGATCGCGCTGCAGTCCCGTCTTCGCCATCTGGGCCTGCACAGAACCGAACCAGCGGGCGGCGCGCTTGTGCTCGCCGTGCCATGCGGCAAGACCGGTCGCCACATCGAGCGCGCCCTGCCCGACCGGCTTGCTGCCAAGCGCGAGCGCAGTTGCGACGGCTTCGGCCAGTGCACTGTATGCTCGCTCGCCCGCGCCACGTCCGATCCACACCATCGCAACGTTGAGGAGACCGATTGCCACGGTCTCGCGATCGCCGATTTCGCGCGCGAGCGCGATCGCCTGCGCGTACAGCGGCTCGGCAAGGTCCAAGTTGCCTTCGACCCGGTGCAACTGGGCGAGTCCGTTGATGGCGGTGGCCAGTTCGTGCTTGTCGCCCAACGCGCGGGCGAGTTCGACGGCCTCCTCCACATAGCGACGGGCGGCGGCCAGGTCGCCCAAGCCCGATGCCGTCATCGCCAGCGGCTGCAGTGCCTTGGCAATGCGGAAGCGGTCACCCAAGTCGCGGGCGATCGCGAGGCTCTCCTCGAGCAGCGCCTTCGCCTCCACGTAGCGGCCCATGAAACCACAAAGTTGGCCCGCCTCGAATAATCCGCGCGAGCGTTCGAGCGTGCGTGGCTGCGTCCCGGGTCTTGCGAGGGCCGCAAGCGTAACGCGGTGGCCCAAGCCCATCAGTCCCCGGATGAACCAGTAGGGATGGGCGGCATGCACCAGGCGCAGGCCGAGGGTGGCGCCGTCCGGCGCTTGGTCGCACCACGCGTGCGCCGCGAGCAGGTTCTCGCGCTCGAGGTCGATGCGTGTGAGCCACGTTGCCTGATCGGGACCGTCGAGCTGCGGCCGCGCGGCCTCCGCGAGCGAAACAAAATAATCGAGGTGCCGCGTGCGCGCCGCATCGCCCTCACCCGCCTGCGTCAATCGCTCGTCCGCATATTGCCGAACGGTTTCGAGCAAGCCAAAACGTCCGCCCTCCGCGTCGATGACCACGAGCGACTTGTCGACAAGATCGGTGAGTAGATCGAGCACCAAGGGCTCGTCGACGTCACCACCCGAAGCGACGGCCTCCGCGGCCTCGAGAGTCCAGCCGCCGGCAAAAACTGCGAGCCTGCGAAAGAGAACGCGCTCCCTTTCCGTCAGCAGGTCGTAGCTCCAGTCGATCATGGCCCGCAATGTCTGCTGTCGAGGCTGTGCAGTGCGGTCGCCAGTCGTAAGCAGCCGGAAGCGATCATTGACGCGCGCGGCAATCTGCTCGACCGACAACGCGCGCACGCGCGCTGCCGCGAGTTCCAGCGCAAGCGGAATGCCATCGAGACGCTGACAAATCTCGACGATCGCCGGCATGAACTGGTCGCTGTGCCGGAATGAAGCCTTCACGGCCGTTGCGCGCTCAATGAACAGATGGACTGCCTCGAACTGCATGATCGTTTCGGCGGAGATTTTCCCTTCCGGTTTGGGCAGGGAAAGCGGCGGAACTGTGTAGATCGATTCGCCTGCAATATTGAACGGTTCGCGGCTTGACGCCAGGATCTTGACCTGCGGACCTGCCTGGAGCAGCTGCTTCACGAGTTCGGCGCATGCGGAAACCAGATGTTCGCAGTTGTCGAGCACGAGCAGGAGCTGTCTGTCGCGCACGTACGCAACCAACGCCTCGCCCACCAGCCGGCCGGCCTCTTCCTTCACACCGAGAACCGAGGCAACCGCCTGCGGCACGAGATTGCTGTCGGTGATCGGCGCCAGTTCGACGAACCAGACGCCATCGGAATAATCATTGATGACGTCGGCGGCGACTTGCAGCGACAGCCGGGTCTTGCCCATGCCCCCGATTCCGCTCAGCGTCAGCAGCCGCGCTTTCTTGAGCGCTGCCTTGACTTCCTCCTGCTCGCGCTCACGGCCAATGAATGTCGTCACCTGCTGCGGAAGGTTGTTCGGCACGGCCTCCAGGGATCGCAGCGCCGGAAAGTCGGAACGCAGCTTCGCGTGCACGACCTGGTACACGCGTTCCGCACTCGACAGATCCCGCAGGCGCACGGCCCCGAGATCGCGCAAGGACAGGCCGTCCGGCAGGCGATCGCGGATCAGGTCGGCAACCGCCTGCGAGACCAGGACCTGGCCACCGTGCGCGGCGCTCATGATGCGCGCGGCGCGATTGACGGCACTGCCGAAGTAGTCGCCGTCGCGGCGCTCGATCACGCCCGCGTGCATGCCACAGCGTACCCGCAGAGCAAGAGCGTCAGTGGAAGCGGGCTCGTCGAGTGCGATCTGGATGTGCACCGCCGCCACGACCGCATCGCGCGGATCCTGGAACGCAGCATGCAGCCCGTCGCCGGTGGTCTTGACGACGACACCGTGATGGCGCAGGACGGCCTCGCGAAGAATCCGATCGTGGCGGACAAGCGAGAGCCGCATCCGCTCCGGCTGCTCCTCCCAGAGCCGGCTGCTTGCCTCGATATCGGTGAAGAGGAAGGTCGTGACGGCGGGTTGGTCAATCACGGCAGGCACCCAGCGAACGGCACACCAGGAAAAGTATAGAGGTATTCATTGCGCGAGCCCGAGTATTTCGGGTTGGGCGGTCCTGGTCAA
>JAYTIR010000132.1:0-3564 GCA_043731765.1 Burkholderiales bacterium | reverse complement strand
CCTATGGCGGCGAGGTCGTCGTCGTCGGTTTCTGCACCAAGCCGGATACCTTCATGCCGGCGATCGCCATGGTGAAGGAATTGACGGTGAAGTTCGTTGTCTCCCAGGACAAGTCAGACTTCCAGTTTGTGGTCGACATGATCGCCGCCGACCGCATCGATGTGGAGCACCTGGTGACAGACATGGTGTCGTTCGCTCAATTGCCTGCCGCATTTGAGGCGCTGCGCACGCCGACAAGCCAGTGTAAGGTCATGCTGGACCCAGCGCTTTGATGCGCGCGAAGGCACTTTTGGCGCCGCGCAGGATGGCGACCAACTGACTCTCCCTCATGGTCAACCGCACGCCACAGGTAATGTCGCTCGCCGTTGAACTTGACGAACACTTCATAGTTTCCCGACAGATGTCGAGATCCCGTTCGAACAATAGGCCCTCGAAGTTGCGTTGGTTCAGCGGGAACCGGACGCACTTCATGACCACCAACCGGATCACCCCCGGTGACGAGTTGAAATAACGGAAACGGTTGGATTTGTGGGTAAATCGACGGCTCATCTCACCAGCATACCGCCCCTCTCCCGGCGGTGGAGCCTCCACCTCATGTTTGTCAGTCTGGCCGGTGGCCGGGGTTCCACCTGCGCGGTTTGCTCCGCATCGGTCAAAATCACCCACCCATGGCCAGTCCACGCTTGACGGCAGGCATTTCAGGATGAAAACAATCGCTTCGCATAGGTGTAGAATGGGGGCTGTGGAGTGGGGCGAGTGGTTCAGGCAAAGGCCCATGCCGGTGTGCTCGAGCTCACCCTCGATCGACCGGAAAAGCGCAATGCGTTGAGTAGTGCGGTAATCGACGCTCTCGAGAAAGTGCTTGAGGCCCATCGCGACGATTGTTCGTTGGTGCTTGCGGTCATCACCGGCGTCGGCGCCAAGGCCTTCGCTTCGGGAGGCGATCTAGTGGAACTGGCAACGATCCGCTCCGCCGATGCCGCTGCACAGATGGCAGAACGGTACCGTAGAGTTTTCGATGCAATCCGCGGATTCCCGGTTCCGGTGATCGCTGCGCTCAACGGCGACGCACTGGGCGGCGGCGCCGAACTGGCGTTGGCGTGCGATATGCGCATCGCTGCGGCGCATGCCCGGATTGGCTTCCTTCAGGGCAAGCTCGCGATCACGTCGGCTTGGGGCGGCGGGGCCGATCTCATCGCTGCGGTGGGTACGAGCCGGGCGTTGCGGATGATGGGGACCGCCGAACTCCTCTCCACAGAGACCGCGCGCGAATGGGGCCTGATCGAGGCTGTGGCGCCAGAAGGTCAGGATTTCTCCGCTTTTGTCGACGAATTTGCAGGCCGTTTTGCCGGGCGCACGCCTGCGGTCATGCGGGCTTACAAGGCGATGATCAGGGCTTCGCGGTTCGGCGCCACGCGCGCCGAGCTGGTTCGCATCGAGACGGACAATTTCGCCCAGGTCTGGGCGCACGACGACCATTGGAACGCGGTCGAGGCCAGTTCCGGCCGCGCCGGGAAGCGATAGGAAACGCCATGGCCACCGTATTGCCAGGCAGCGCAAAGACGGAAGCGTGGATCGCCCGCACACCGAGCGGTATCAAGATTCCGCTGGTCGCCCGCGCCAGCGATCACGACCCTTCGCGCGAAGGCGAGCCTGGGCAGTTCCCTTTTACGCGCGGGATTTTTCCCGATGGCTATGCCGGCCGGACCTGGACCATGCGCCAGTATTCCGGGTTCGGCACCGCCGAGGAATCCAACGCGCGCTACAAGTTCCTGCTCGCAAGTGGCCAAACCGGATTGTCGATCGCGCTCGACCTGCCCACCCAGTGCGGGTATGATCCGATCGATCCGATCGCGCGCCCGGAAGTCGGCAAAGTCGGCGTGTCGCTGTCGAACCTGTCGGAAATGGAAGTGCTGTTCGACGGCATCGATCTGGGCGGGATATCCACGTCGTTCACGATCAATGGCACCGCCGCGATCATCTATGCGATGTATGTCGCCTGCGCGGACAAGCAAGGGGTGCAGCGAGCAGAGCTGACCGGCACGATCCAGAACGACATTCTCAAGGAATACGTGGCGCGTGGAACCTGGATCTGGCCGGTGCGCCCATCGATGAGGTTGATCGCCGATTCGATCCTCTATTCGAACGAGACCACGCCCCGTTTCAACCCGATTTCGATCGCCGGGGCGCACGTTCGCGATGCCGGGTGCACCGCGGTCGAAGAAATGGCCTACACGCTCGCCAACGGCTTGGCCTATGTCGACGAATTGCTATCCCGCGGCGGCGAGGTCGCCAAGTTCGCCCGGCGGCTGTCGTTCTTTTTTTACGTGCACATGGATTTCTTCGAGGAGGTCGCAAAGTTCCGTGCGGGCCGCCGGCTGTGGGCACGGCTGCTCCAGGAACGCTACGCGGTTACCGACGAGAAGGCGCTGATGTTCCGTTTCGGCGTGGTCTGCGGCGGATCGTCGCTGACCGCAGCGCAGCCATTCAACAATGTGGTTCGCGTCGGCATCGAGACGATGGCCGCGGTGATGGGCGGCGCGCAATCGATCTTCACCGCCGCGTTCGACGAGGCCACGCAGATTCCGTCAGAGTTTTCGGCCGAGCTGGCGTTGCGGACCCAGCAGATCGTGGCGCTGGAAAGCGGGATCGCCCAATCCGTCGATCCCTTGGGCGGCAGCCATCTGGTCGAGTATCTAACCGACCGGACCGAAGAAGCGATCGAGGCCGTGATGCGCGAGATCGATGATTACGGGGGGGTGGTAAAGGCGATCGAGGACGGCTGGCTGCAATCGCGCATCGCCCAGACTGCGCTCGGCCGCAAGTTGGCGATCGATGCCAAGGAAACCATGATCGTCGGGGTCAACGCGCACCAGACGGCGGACAGCGGCGAAAGCCTGGGCGAGCAGTTCAAGATCAACCCCGATACCGCCCGGACCGTGACTGAAAAGTTCGAGCGCCTGCGTCAGACCCGTGATGCGGCGGGAGTCGAACGCAGCCTTGCCCGGCTCGCCGAAGCATCGACCAAGGACCGGGAAAACCTGCTGCCCTACCTGGTCGACTGCTGCCACGCCTATGCGACCGTGGGCGAGATGGTCGACAAACTCCGCGCCGAGTGGGGCAGCTTCGAGGAGCCGATCCGGCTATGAGCGAAACCCCTGCCCGCGTCCTTGCCGGAAAGCGCATCCTGGTGGCCAAGCCTGGGCTCGACGGCCACGATATCGGTGCCAAGATCATCGCCCTGGCGTTACGCGACGCGGGTGCCGAGGTCATCTACACCGGCTTGCGCAAGACCGCCGACTTCATCGCCCGGATCGCGGTGGACGAGGATGTCGACGCGGTCGGCTTGTCGATCCTGTCGGGAAGCCATCTCGAACTCGTCCGCCAGACACGCGAGGCGCTGATCGAACTCGATGGCGCGGACATCCCGATGTTCGTCGGCGGAACCATCCCCAAGGAAGACCATGACGCGCTGGCCAGGCTGGGCGTCGCGCGGGTCTTCACCAGCGAGATGCCGTTGTCGCACGTGATCAGCGAAGTCGCGAAAGTCGTCGGATGACGGGC
>JAYTIR010000131.1:0-5854 GCA_043731765.1 Burkholderiales bacterium | reverse complement strand
TTCCCCGCGCTTTCCACTCCGCGAGCTGTTTTTGCCGGTCGAGCGCCGTCAGCGTGTCGCGCCGGACCTCGCGCAGGAGCTTGTGATAGTTGCGCAGGCGATCGGCATCAACACCTTCGCGCACGGCGCAACCCGGTTCCTGCGCATGCCTGCAATCGCCGAACCGGCATTGCCCGGCGAGGGACTCGACATCGGCAAAGCTTCCGGCCAGCGTGGCTTCGTCGCTGTCCGGGCGCAGCGTACGCAAACCCGGTGTGTCGATCACACACGCGCCGCCCGGCAGGCGGTGCAACGAGCGCGACGTCGTCGTGTGCTTGCCGCGGCTGTCGTTCTCGCGGACGGCACCGGTGTCCTGGACCGCTGCTCCCAGCAACGTATTGGTCAGCGTGGATTTTCCCGCGCCTGAGGAACCGAGTAACACGAGTGTCTGTCCGCGCACGAGGTAGCAGTTCAATGCCTCCGCAGCGGTCTCATGCGTGGCGTTGACGGCGATGACGTCGATGTGGGCCGGGATGCGCCCTCGCAATACTTCGATCCGCGCATCCAGCGCATCGGGAGTTGGCGCGGCGACGTCGACCTTGGTGAGCACCACCACCGGCACGATGGCGTCGCCGTGGACCAGCGCGAGATAGCGCTCCAGCCGGCGCACATTGAAGTCGTCGTCCAGGCCCATAACCAGCAACGCGGTGTCGACGTTGCTCACCACCGGATGGCGACGGCCATCACCATCGCGGCGCGCAATGTGCGACAGCGGCGGCACGCGTTCATGCACCCAGGTCTGGCGATGCGCGTCATCGACCGCCAGCACCCAGTCACCGACGGCAAGCCCGGTGCCGTCATCCAGCAGCGAGCGTGAAAGCCGCGGCAACGCGCGCGCACTTCGCTCCGCGACGCCATCGTGCAGGCGAACGGATTCGCGGTGGACTTCCGTGATGCGCAACAATTGCAGTTTCCCGCCTTCAGGCACGGGAAGGCTGGCCACGCAACCCGCCAGAGCGGGCGTGAGGCCCAATGACGACAGCAATTCGAAATCGATCTCGATCATGATGAGGTCTGATCCTTCGTTTCTCACGGCGCTTGGCGGCATGCGGCCAAGCGCCAAAGAGCTCCAGGCGCAGATGCGCGGAGCAACCAGGGGAAACGTCGGCAATGCGCCGGAAATGCGGCGCGGGAACTAGAGACCTGCAGGTCAGGCGGCAGCCGACAGGGGCGTGAGCGCAATCGTCTTCATCGGACACCTCCTGTAGAAAGGTAGGGCCGTGAGACAATATCACAGCGCATTCCAAGGATACCTGTTGAAGATTCCCAAACGTCTTGAAGCACTCGTCCACGAAGGCATGATTGACGGCGTGGTCCGGCAATTGATGAGCGGCAAGGAAGCCACGGTCTACATCGTCCGCTGCGGGCAGGAACTGCGCTGCGCGAAGGTGTACAAGGACGCCAACAAGCGTGGCTTCCGGCAAGCGGCGCTGTATCAGGAGGGACGCAAGACCAAGAACAGCCGCGAGGCGCGCGCCATGGCCAAAGGTTCGCGCTTCGGACGTGAGAAACAGGAAGAGGCCTGGCAGAGCGTGGAAGTCGACACGCTGTACCTGCTGGCTGCCGCCGGCGTGCGCGTGCCCAGGCCCTACGGTTTTCTGCAAGGCGTGGTGCTGATGGAATTGTTGACCGATGCCGGCGGTCATGCCGCGCCGCGCCTGAACGATCTGGTGCTTCCGGAAGCGTTGGCGCTGGAGTATCACGCGGTGCTGATCCGGGAGATCGTGCGGATGCTTTGTGCCGGCATCATCCACGGCGATCTTTCCGAGTACAACGTGCTGGTCGACCGCACCGGGCCGGTAATCATCGACCTGCCCCAGGCGGTCAACGCGGCGGGGAACAACAATGCCTCCGCAATGCTGCAACGCGACGCCGCCAATATCACGGCCTATTTCAGTCGATTCGCTCCTGCGCTCGCCGCCACGCAATACGGCAAGGAGCTCTGGTCGCTGTACGAGCGCGGCGCGCTGCACGAGGACACGGACCTCACCGGCCATTTCGCAACCAGCACCAAGCCTGTCGACGTTCACGGCGTGATGCGCGAGATCAGCGACGTGCGCAAAGAGCACGAGGCGCGCGAGCGGTACAAGGCGGAACTCGAGGAACGCTGAAGCGCAGACTAGCGTCGCCTGCGACCCTGCCGGTCACTCCGGCGGATCGGGTATGCCAGGCGTGAACGGCGATTTGGGCGCATCGTCCGGATCAGGTGGGCCGACCGCGTCGATAGTTTCCGGCGCGACCACGGGCATTGGTTCAGCCTTGGCCGCCGCGATGCCCAACAGTTCGAGCGTGGCGCGCACGGTTTCGTCGCGAATGCGCGCCTGCATTTGCGGCGACGATCGGCCGCACAACACGCGGCACAGGTTCGTCGTCGGGTCCTCGAAGTCGCAGTGGGAAGCGTCCTTCAGCGCCGTGGTCCGAACCAGATGCGGCAATGCGCGGGCGATTCCGCGCCCGCTGCCGAAGAGATTGCAGCGTGACGCGCCGCCCAACAGGACGACCGCGGGTGCGATGAGCTGCGCCGCCGCGTCACTACCGGTCCCCGTGCGGTCCACCGGATCCAGACCGATCCAGCCGGCCAGTCCGGGCATTTTCGCTGCAGCCAGTATCGTGGCGAGTCCGCCCGCCGAGGTGCCGATCAGGACGAGGTGCGATCGCTCGGCCGACAGCGCCCCGAGTGTCCCCGCCTCCAGCTTTTGCGCAAGCTCCACGATGGCGTCACCGTTGCCCCAGAGGTCCATGACGTTGGGCAGGTCCGGGATCACCGCCGTCACGCCCGCTTCGGCCAGCGCGCGGCCCAGATCGCGATGGCGAATGCGCGAACGCGTGAATCCATGCGCGACGATCGCCACGCCGGCGGACGGCCCGATGCCGGGCCGGTAGATGTCCACGCTCTCCTCAAAGCCCGCGATCTCGACGGACGCCGTGTTCTTGGTGTACGTCGCCGCTGACGCTGCGGCGGCCGGGAATGGCAACAGCAGGACGAGCAGCGTCAGCAAAGGCTTGCGAGGAAATGGCATCGGAGTCGTCAGCGTTTGATCACGGCAAGAGTAGCATTGGGCGACCCACACGTTGCATCATGATGGTGGGCATTATCCGTCAGCCCACTCGAAGCCCGGAAAGCCCATGAACCGTCACGCGTTTGCACCCCTCGCCTTGGCATTCTGCGCGCTGCTGTCGAGCGCGCTATCCGCTCTCGCCGCCGACGCACCTTCGGCAGTGGATCCCGACATCGCGCGCCTGGTGCGCGACGTGTCGCAGGCGCGGCTCGAAACCACCATTCGCATGCTGGCCGGGTTCGGCACCCGCCACTCGCTGTCCTCTGCCGACGATCCCAAACGCGGCATCGGCGCCGCGCGCCGCTGGATCAAGGGCACGCTGGACCGCTGCGCCGCCGAGTCCGGCGCGCGGCTCAAGGTCGAGTTCGACGAATTCGTGCAGGAGGCCACGCCGCGCATGCCGAGCGCCACAACGTTGGTCAACGTCATCGCCACGCTCGAGGGCGTGGACCCGCAAGCCAAGGCTCGTACGCTGGTGCTTTCAGGTCACTACGACTCGATGTGCGGCAATGTGATGAATTCCGAGTGCGACGCGCCCGGCGCCAACGACGACGCCTCCGGCACGGCCGTGGTGATGGAACTGGCGTGCACGTTTGCGCAACGCCGCTTTCCCGCCACGCTGGTGTTCATGGCGGTCGCGGGCGAAGAACAGGGGCTGCTTGGTTCGGCGCATTGGGCCAAAGTCGCGCGCGACCGCGGCGCGAATGTCGAACTGATGATCACCAACGACATCGTCGGCAATGCGCACGACGAACACGGCCGCCGCGACGCGAGCACGTTGCGTTTGTTCGCCGAAGGCGTTCCCGCGGGCAAGGAAGTCACCGAGGAATGGCAGCAGCGCCTTGCGACCGGCGGCGAAAACGATTCGCCGGCGCGCGAACTGGCGCGCACCATTCGCGACATTGCACTTCGCTATGTGCCGGAAATGACCGTCAAGGTCGTCTACCGCCGCGACCGCTACCTGCGTGGCGGCGACCACATTCCGTTCCTCGCGCAAGGGTACACGGCGGTGCGCTTTACCGAAGCGCACGAGGATTTCCGCCATCAGCATCAGGACGTGCGCATCGTCGAGGGCGTGCAATTCGGCGATTTGCCGGCTTTCGTCGACTTCGAGTATCTGGCCGGCGTTACGCGCGTGAATGCCGCCGCGCTGGCGTCGCTGGCGCGCGCGCCCGCCCCGCCCGTGGGCGTGCGCATCGAAACCATGCAACTCGAAAACCGGACGACGCTATCGTGGCGCGCCAATCCCGAGTCCGATGTCGCGGGATACGAAATCGTGTGGCGCGAAACCACGTCGCCATTCTGGCAAGGCGCTGAGTTCGTCGGCAATGTCACCCGCGCAAGCGTGCCGATGTCGAAGGACGACTATCTGTTCTCGGTGCGCGCGGTGGGCAACGGCGGGCAGCGCAGCCTGGCCACCTATCCGCTGACGCTGCGCAATCCCCAGACGCCGTCCGCGAAGTAACGCGGCCGGACCAACGTCGCGGTCTTCAGGACTTCGCCTTCGCCGGCGTGACAAACGCCTTGAGTTCCGCCGCCATCCGCGCCAGCGAAGGCCGGTGGATGTACATCATGTGCCCGGCCTCGAAATAGCTGACGTGCACGTTCTTCTGCAGGTGCGCGCGCAATCCCAGATGACTTAATGTGTAGTCACCGGCGGCATGCGGCGTGCCGAGGTCGTAGTAACCGCTGGCCACGTACACGCGCATGTGCGGGTTGGCGTGCATCGCGCGGCGCAGGCTGTCCCCGACGTTGACGTATTTGTTGGCATAGTCCTTCCAGGTCCACTTGTCCCAAATCGGCGCGTGCACGACGTACGGCGCGTCGCTCTCGAATTTGAGCGTGTCCTTGAGCAGCCGGTTGATGCCGGAGGCATAGGCGCCGACCAGGTTGGCCAGCATGGGGTCGGCTTCCGGATGCTCGCCCGCGTCGTCCCGGTCGTGGCCCAGAAAGCGCGTGTCGAGCCGGCCGACGGTCTGGCCTCGATGGCGCAACAACTCCTTGAAGTAGCGGAACGGCTCGGGCCGCAGGTCGCAGCGCAAAACATATTCATTGCTAAGTCCGGTGCAGCGCGCCAACTGGGCCGCAACGCGCGTGCGATCCGCGGATGCGAGCCGCGAACCCTGCATCAGCGCCACGCTGTAGACATTGTTCGCGAACGCCTCGGCCTCTCTGATGACTTCGGTAAGCGCCTTTTTCTGTAACGCGGGCGCCAGTGCCTTGTGATACCAGGCCGTGGCGGCGTAGGTGGGCACGAACAACGGGTAGGGCAATTCGTTGCCGTGGTCGAAGCACAACGTTTGCAGGTCGACGGCAAGCGATACCAGCATCACGCCGTTGAGAAATATGTCGTGTTTTTCCTGCAGGTGCAGCGACAAACCGGTCGCGCGCGTGGTGCCGTAACTTTCGCCGATCAGGTACTTCGGGCTGCCCCAGCGACCATAGCGCGTGAGGTAGAGGCGAATGAACTCGCCCACCGCATCGAGGTCACGCTGGTACTCGTGAAACTCGGCCACTTTCTCGCCTTCGGCCACGCGCGAGTAGCCGGTGCCTACCGGGTCGATGAATACGAGGTCGCTCGCTTCCAGCAGCGTGTATTCGTTGTCGACGAGGGAATACGGTGGCGGCGGTGTCGCGCCCACGTCGTCGGTGGCGACGCGCTGCGGTCCGAGGATGCCCAGATGCAGCCACACGCTGCTCGACCCGGGTCCGCCATTGAAACTGAAGAGCAGCGGGCGTTGTTCCGGATGCTTCGC
>JAYTIR010000130.1:0-3370 GCA_043731765.1 Burkholderiales bacterium | reverse complement strand
GGGCCGTCCCAAGGCCCGAATAGCTCCGCGGCCTCCTCGGGGTCGTGCTTGTGCGTCGCGAATTCGTGTCGGCCGCCATCCATGCTCGCGGACGCGCTCTTCGAGCCTTGGCTTCGCCCCGCTCCCGTGGACGTCCCAGGGGGCAGCGCAGCGGCCTCATTTTCCCTGGTCGCAAGCGTGGGGGTCCAATGAGCGGCAATGCGGTGGACCTCATGGCAATTCTCGCGCCGTTACCGCATCGTTATCCGAGGCTCCTGATCGACCGGATGACGGAACACGAGCCCGGCCAGCTTGCCCGCGCGCTTAAAAATGTCACCGTCAACGAACCGTTTTTCCAGGGCCATTTCCCGGGATATCCGGTCATGCCGGGCGTACTGGTGATCGAGGCGCTGGTCCAACTGTCGGCGGTGCTGGCGCACGACCTCGGCCTGGCTCTCGATCTGTCCGGCATCTCGGGCGCCCGATTCAAACGGCAGGTCTCCCCGGGCGATCAATTGATGCTCGAAACGCGAATGGGTCCGGTGGTCGACGGCTCGGGCAGTTTTGCGGTGCTGGCCTCGGTTGACGGCGAATTGGCGGCCGAGGCACAACTGCTGGTTGCATTTGCGCCGCTCGTGCCGGGCAAGCGCTGACGCGTCGGTGACTATGGCCAACGTGCATCCGACCGCGCTCGTCGATCCTGCCGCGCGCGTTGCGGCAGACGCCACGATCGGCGCCTACTCGATCATTGGCGCCGGCGTTGTGATCGGCGCGGGAACCGTGGTCGGGCCGCACGTGGTCGTGACCGGCCGCACGGCCGTTGGCATGCGCAACCGGATTTTCCAGTTTGCCTCGATCGGCGAAATTCCGCAGGATCGCAAGTATGGCGGCGAACCGACGACGACGACCATCGGGGACGACAACGTCTTTCGCGAATTCGTCTCGATTCACGCGGGCACGGCGCAAGACCGCGGCGACACGATGATCGGCAGCGGCAACCTGTTCCTCGCCTATACCCACGTGGCGCACGATTGCGTGGTCGGCAATTTCACCACGTTCTCGAACAATGCCCAGATCGCGGGTCACGTCCGGATCGACGACTGGGTCGTCATGGGCGCGTATTCCGGCGTGCACCAGTTCTGCCGGGTCGGAACGCACGCGATGATCGCCACCTTCGCCGTGGTTCTGCAGGACGTGCCACCGTTCACGACGGTCTCCGGTTATCCGGCCAAGCCGCACGGTACCAACAACGAAGGCCTGCGCCGGCGCGGTTTCACCAGTGATGACATCCTCGAGGTGCGCCGGGCCTACAAGGCCTTGTACAGGGAGAGCCTCACGCTGGAAGATGCGAAGGCAAAGATCGCCGCTGCCGCGGCCAGCGCGCCGGTATTGGCACCGTTGGTCGAGTTCCTCGCGGTCCCGGGCCGCGGCATCGTTCGCTGACCGTGGCCGGAATCACCATCGGCATCGTCGCGGGCGAGGCGTCAGGCGACGCGTTGGCGGCCACGCTCATCCGGGCAGTCCGCGCGCAACATCCGGAAATCCGCTTCGCCGGCGTCGCCGGGCCGCAGATGGAGGCGGCCGGCTGCGAAGCATGGTTTTCGGTGGAGCGACTCGCGGTGCGCGGATTCGTCGAAGTCATCGCTCATCTGCCGCAATTGTTCTGCATGCGGCGGCAGTTGCGGGTGCGCCTGCTCGCCGCCCGCGTGCCGCTCTTCATCGGCGTCGATGCGCCGGATTTCAATTTCGGCCTCGAGCAGAAATTGAAGCGCCGCGGCGTGCGCACCATCCACTTCGTCAGCCCATCGGTGTGGGCGTGGCGGCGGGAGCGACTGAAGAAGATCGGCCGCGCGGTGGACCGGATGCTCGCGCTGTTTCCCTTCGAGCCCCCGCTCTATGAAGCCGAAGGCATTCCCGTCACGTATGTCGGGCATCCGATGGCCGCCGACGCGGCCACGCACGCCACCCGCCGCGAAACGCGCGAACTGCTGAAGCTGAAGGCGGCCACGCCGGTGTTCGCATTGCTTCCGGGAAGCAGGCTCTCCGAAATCGAGATGCATGCGGAACTGGTGCTGGCCACGGCAGCGCGTATCCGCGACGCGCGCGAGGACTCACGTTTCCTGGTGCCGTTTGTCACCCGCGCGACCCGCGACGCGTTCGAGACCGCGATGCACCGGTTGGGTCACGAAACGCTGCCGATCACGCTGCTGTACGGCCACGCGGAAGATGCCCTTCGCGCGGCCGACGTCGGCATTGTCGCCTCCGGCACGGCAACGCTCGAAGCCGCGCTCGCGCGTTGTCCGCATGTCATTTTCTACCGCGTCTCGGCGCTGACCGCACGCATTGTCGGGCGCAAGCTGCTGTTGCCATGGGTGGGCCTGCCCAATGTGCTTGCCGGCGGATTCGTCGTGCCTGAATTCCTGCAGGACGATGCGACGCCCGTCAATCTCGCGCAGGCCGCGCTCAATCTGTTCGACGATACGGTGACGCGTCGTCGGCTGGAGGCGTTGTTCGCGGGATTTGCAGCGGAACTGACCGCCGATACCGGCACGCTGGCGGCGGCGGCGGTACTGGCCGAACTGCGGCTGGCGGGGGCGGCATGCTGATCGCGGGCGTGGACGAGGCGGGGCGGGGCCCTCTCGCCGGTCCGGTCTACGCGGCGGCCGTCATCCTCGATCCTGCTCGGCCGATATTCGGATTGCGCGATTCGAAGACCTTGTCGGCACGCCAGCGTGAACGCCTTGCCATGGAGATCCGCACGCACGCGCTGGCGTGGGCGGTGGCATCCGCCGATGTTGCGGAGATCGACGAACTCAACATACTTCAGGCCACGCTGGTCGCCATGCGGCGCGCGGTGGAAGCATTGACCCCGGTGCCGACGCAGGCGCTCATCGACGGCAATCGAGTACCGCGCCTGGCCTGTCCCGCGCGCGCAATCATCAAGGGCGATCGCGATATCGCGGCCATTTCCGCCGCGTCGATCCTGGCCAAGACGGCACGCGACGCGCTGCTGGTGGAATTGCATGGGCTCTACCCATGGTACGGATTCGCCCACAACAAGGGTTACGGGACGCCGGAACACCTGGCCGCGCTGGAACGGCACGGGCCTTGTCCCGCGCATCGGCGTACATTCGCGCCCGTCGCACAGATGCGAATCGCGATTTGGTGATCACAGACAGCGCGAATCCGCAGCCAGCGGCGTCCGCGACCGGTGGGCGCGCATGTGCAAGAATGCGAGACGCGTGAACGTGTAGCCGCGAAGGAGTTGCCGATGATTCATTGTGTCCTGCACGATCCGCAAGATTCGGTCGCCGTGGTCGTGGTCGAAGGCGTGACCGCCGGCATGACCTTGACTGGTCTGGTCCTCGACCAGGACCAAACCCTTACCTTG
>JAYTIR010000129.1:0-8140 GCA_043731765.1 Burkholderiales bacterium | reverse complement strand
GCAATTCGCGCGCGTCGGCGGTCACGCGTCCCGACTGCGTAAGGGCATCAACCCAGCTGCGGAAGCTGCGCTCGGCCACGCCTATCATCGTGAGCACAGCCGGCGTCACCGGCCTCTCTTCCTCGAGGACCCGATTGCACACATTCTCGGTATTGAACGCGTATTCACCCAGCTGCGAAAGGCCGACCATGCGGCCGCTGCCTTTCAACGTGTGGAAGCCGCGGCGCACCGTGCGCAGCGCTTCGCGGTCGCCAGGATTGGCCGTGAGCGCCTCATGGTTCCGGGCGACCGAGTCCAGCACTTCCGCAGCTTCCAAGAGGTAGATTTCAAGGAGTTCGCGATCGAGTTCGTTCGCGTCGGTAGCGAGAAGGCGCTGCGTCTCCTCGGAGATTTCCGGCGCCGGCGCCGAGGTCTCGGCCATGGCGCCGACCGCGGCGGCGAGATTGGCAGTCTCGCCGCTCGCCAGTTCCTGCAATGCGGTTTCCGCCTGGGCGACAAGTCCGGCGTCGCCGATCAGTTCGGCATCGTCGCGCAATCCGGTGAGCTTCCGTTTCAGGTCTTCCCGCGCCGCGGAGTGCACAGGAGCGCTATGGACTTCACGAACGAGGTCGGGGAGCACCGCGCGCAGTTCGGCAACGGCGGCTTCGACCGAGTCGCCCGCCTCCTGTTTTTGCGCCGGCGCCTCTCCCAGGCGCTTCGCAATGTACGGGGCAATCAGACGATCGCGGTCGGGACGCTGCTGCTCCACCGCTTCGATATAAAAGCCCAGGCCAGACAGCGATTCGGCGAGGAGCTCCAGGTCCACGTTATTGACGGGCGCTTCGGAATCGGCGTAGGTCTCGATCTGCTGCTGGCACAACTCGAGCAGGCGATCGGCATCTTCGAGTCCCAGTATGCGCAACGCACCGCGTATCTGCTGGCTATCCTTGCCCAGCGTCGCCAGGTCGGCCCGCTTGGAGTTGTCGCGGAAGAATGCGTCCAGCACCTGTTCCATGTGGCGCAGGTTCGCCTGGATTTCGCGGCCGACCTGCGCCAACAGCACGCGTTCCTGCGCGCGTTTGCTCATTTCGTCCAGCATCGGCGCACCCGACGCGGCCGCCGGACGGCCCGCCCGCGCGGCATCGAGGCGCGACAGCATCGCGTCAACCTGCTTCGGGAAATCGGCTGAGAGACTCGAGTAGTTTTCGAATGCGGACTCGGCCAACAGCAGTGCCGTCGCAAATTCCATCGCAACCGATTCCGAAACGCCGGCCGGGGGCATCTTGTCGATGCGTTCGACCAGCGCCGCAGTGAGCTTCATCAGCGCGCCGTTGTGGATCTCCGCAGCCTTCGCGTGCACCGACGACAGCGTCTGCTTCAGCTTCGGCAGGTTCTCGGCGCGGCCCGAGGCCGCCTTCAGCCACGAATCCTTCGCACCCGCCAGCTGTTCGCGCGCTTCCCGCAGCAGTGGCTGCAGGCGCACGACGTCGGCGGAAAGCACTTCCGCGGAGGGGATGAGGCCCGACAACTGGAACGCGCGCTGCACCGCCTGCACCTGCGGCGCCACCGGCGCGCAGATCGCCACGAAGTACAGCACTTCGCGGCGCAGGCGGTCTGCGGCTTTCCCGCTGCCTTCAGACACGCGGCGTATCTGCAGGTCGATGCGCGCGCACAGCTGTTTCACGCCGAAGCCGCGGTCGAGACCGTTTTCGACGACACCCTCGAGCAACGCGCCGACGGTCCACCAGAATGCGCGCAGGCTGCCCTGGGCCGTGATGTCCTCGATGCCGGCCACGGCGTCGCGCATCGTCGCCGCGCCGGCGTCGTCGCCGCGCAGCCACGCGAGCATTCCGCGCTGATAGAGACGACGCTGCTTGATCATGTGCGACGGAAGCCGGTTCGGCGCAATCGATTCGCGCGGCGCGATTCGGGGCGCGCGGGGCGACAGATCGGGATAGAACAGGTCCGTGGGTGCTGCGGCTTTCAATCCTCGCGCCAGCTGCATCGCTTCGTATTCGGGGTAGAGCTTGAGCGGGATCGGCGGCGCGCCGTTGACCAGTTCGTCCAGGAAGATCCGCAGCTTCCGGCAGGCGCGATCGACGATGGCACACGCCGCCTGTGCCTCGGCGGCCGGCAGCTCCTCCATCCGCGTCAGCTGGCGCTCGAGTTCGTCGGTGAACGCGACCACGGCGTCCAACCCGACCATCTGGATTGCGCCCGCTGCCTGATGCACGTGCGCCCGTGCGTGCTTGAGCGCCGTGGGATCGGCTGGATTCGCCTTGAAGACGGCGATCGTCTCCAGCCCGCGCGACAACGCCTGGTCGATTTCTCCCTGGACCCACGAGAGCGGGCCCAAGTCGAATGCCGGAATGGGATCGGTCGCCACGGAACGTCAGTCTATTCGCGGGAACATCAAATGGAAAAGGATGAGCAAGAACCGGGCCGCCGTCCACCCGCCGTCAATTCGTAATCCACAAAGCGGCCGAATGACATGCCTATGCTCCAATCGGAATCGGGTCGTATCCCGCGGAAACCGCGATTGCGTCAGACCTTGAAGCCGGCCACCGACGAGCGCAGTTCCGCGGCCAACTTGGTCAACTGTCCGATGGACACGTTGGTTTGCTTGGTGCCTTCGGTCGTCTCTTCCGTGATCTTCAGGATGCCCTGCATGCCGCGCGTCACGTCGGTGACCGATGCCGACTGCATCTGCGTCTGCGCCGAAATCCGCGAAATGAGGTCCGCGAGATCGCGCGACACCTTCTGAATTTCCGTCAGCGCCTGACCCGCCGCGTCGGAGAGCTTGGTTCCTTCCACGACACCTACCGTCGATTTCTCCATGGCCGCGACAGCGTCCTGCGTATCCGCCTGAATGGTCTTCACAATGGCCTCGATCTGCTTCGTCGCCTCGCCCGAACGTTCCGCCAGGCGCTGCACTTCCTCGGCGACCACCGTGAACCCGCGGCCCGCTTCGCCGGCGGACGCGGCCTGGATGGCGGCGTTCAACGCCAGCACGTTCGTCTGCTCCGTGATGTCCGAGATCAGTTCCACGATTTCGCCGATCTCCATCGATGATTCGCCGAGGCGCTTGATCCGCTTGGACGTGTCCTGGATCTGCGTACGGATTTCGTTCATGCCCGCAATCTGGTTCTGCACGACCTGTCCGCCCTTTTCGGCAGCGGCCAGCGACTGCTGGGCGACGCGCGCGGATTGCGTGGCGGTCTGCGACACCTCGTTGATGGACTCCGCCATCTGCAGCACCGAGGCCGACGCCTGCTGGATTTCCTTGTTCTGCCGCTGCGACGCCTCGTAGAGCCGGTTCGAGATCGCCTGCGTTTCCTGCGTGGCCTTGGTCACCTGGTCGGTCGCCGAGTTGATGCCGCGCACCAGGGTTCGCAGCTCTTCGATCGTGAAATTGATCGAGTCCGCGATCGCGCCCGTCACATCCTCGGTCACCGACGCCTGCACGGTGAGGTCGCCATCGGCCAGGTTGCCCATCTCGTTCAACAGCCGCAGGATGGCCTCCTGGTTCCGCTTATTCTCGCCTTCGCTCTCGAATGCGCGCACGCGGGCGTCGTCCAGGAACACCTTGCCCAGAAGTACCAGCGACAGCAATGCCAGCAACGCGAAGACAATGGCGGCGCCAAGGGTCCATTTGCGTGCCGTGCCGCCTTCGAATTCGTTCGCGAGCTTCGTCGTATCGATCAGGAGCGGTTCGGCGTCGATATTGACGTTGCGCGCGGCCTGCTTGGCGACCACCAGACGCGGCATGTTGGCCAGGATGGCGTTCACGCCTCCTTCGTAGCTCGTGAATCGTTTCGAAAGTTCCGTCAGCGTGGCGCGCGCGTCGTCGCCGCGTATCGGGGTGAGCCGCAGCGCTTCGCTTCCCTTGAGCAGTCCGCCCAGGATGTCGCGGAACGTTCCGGAGTCCTTGCCCAGCAGGAACGCGACTTCCGGATCGATTTCGTCGGAAGACGCGAGCGAATTCGCGTTTTTCGCGATCCGCTGCGACAACACCGCCAGCTGGTTCGAGTATTCGATCTCGCGCAGCGAGCCTCCGCTCTGCCCGATCTGCTGGGCGGCCTGTTGCGCGAGTTCCAATATCACGCTGTTGCCGGAGTTGAGCGTCTCGAGACCCTTGGCCAGCGTGGTCAGGCTCGTCTCGTTGGCGAGCAGGCGGTCAGCCGCCACGTCCACGCGTTCCCAACGCTGCTTGACGTCGTTCAGGAGCTTGATCGTGAGGTCGTCCTGCGTCATATCCAGGCTCACGCCGCGGACCGTGCCTCCGTTCAACAGCGCATCGAGATCGGCCTTGAAACGCTCGCGGCTGTCCTTCACGGCGGCGAAGGCCGCGGACTGGCCTTGCGAAGCCAGCGCGCTGCCGCGCGCAAGTCGTTGCGACAGCATCTGCATTTCCGTGGCCGTCGCCGCCGCCGCGGCACTTTGTCCCGATCGCCTGCCATCCAGGAACATCATCAGTGCCGCGAACACGAGAAACATGACCATCAGAACGCCAAGAATCTGGAACTGCTTGGTGACCGGCAGGTTGCCGATGTACCAGAGCTTTTTCGGCGCCGCCGAGCCGGAGGTCGCCGTGCGCAACTGGTCCATGATCGACACGGACGCGAGCGGGTCGTAACCCTGCTGAACGGCCTGGTTCATCTTGACCTGCGTGGTCGGCATGTCAAAGTCCATGTCCGACGGCTTCTTCCGTTCGCTGCCGAACAGTTTGGGCAGTTTCAGCGCCATTGCTTTCTCCTGAAGGTGCGAGCTGCTCGCCGCGCGCCCCTTTTAAATGCCTACCTGCAAGAATGCGGAATCGTTCGCGAGCTTCACCAGATCGATCTCCTGCCAGGCGTTGCCGTCGCCGTCCATCCAGCGTTGTGCGTACCAGGCGGGCGCGTCATGCGGCGGGGCCGCCGGCGCCAGCTCCACGATGTTGCGCAGTCCCAGGACGTGCTGCACGACGATTCCGGCGTTCATCTCGCCCACCCGCGGGCCGAACAGCACCAGTCGGCTTTGCCCTCCCGCGACACCCGAGTCGCGGCCCAGAAACGCTGAAAAATCGATCACGGAAAAAAGGTTGCCGCGAATGTTGGCGATCCCGAGATACCAAGCGCGAGTCAGCGGTACGGGCACCACATTCGGCAGCGTCGTGACTTCGCCCGCATCGGACAGTCGTACCAGCCATCGCTCGCCGCCGCTCGCAAGCCCCAAACGCGACGATTCCACCTGCGCGGCGGTCTTCGTCGCCAGGCGGGCCGCGAGTTCCTTCTGGAACGTGCGGAGGTCGAGTTTTGCGGTTCGGGCCATGGGCTTTGCGTCAGGCCCGAAGGGCCGCCCCAAGGGACTGACCTTCCCCCTCGGGGGGCAGCGAGCGAAGCGAGCGTGGGGGCTGTTTCATTGCGTCAACCAATCGCGGCGATTTTTTCCAGGAGCTCGTCGCGGTTGACGGGCTTCATGATGTAGTCGCGCGCGCCCTGACGCATGCCCCAGATCTTGTCCGTCTCCTGGCTCTTCGATGTGCACAGGATGATGGGGATTGCCCGGGTGTCCGGATCGCGGCTGATCGCGCGCGTTGCCTGGAAGCCGTTCAGTCCAGGCATGACGACGTCCATCAGGATCAAGTCCGGCTTGAGCGATTTCGCCTTCAGGATCGCGTCCTCGCCGTTGTCGCTCGCCACGACCTCGTAGCCGGATTTGGTCAGCATGTCGTTCAGTACATGCCGCTCCGTCGGCGAATCGTCGACAATGAGAATTTTTCTGATGGCCATGGCTCCTACCCTGTTCTGCGCCCCAGCAACTTCGCGCGCCGGTTTCGACGCGCGCGAATCAATGGCCACCATCACGCAGCCGCGCGATTGACGTGCGCGGCTACCGTCTTGAGGAGGCTTTCTTTTGTAAACGGCTTGGTCAGGTACTGATCCGAGCCGACCATGCGGCCGCGCGCCCGGTCGAACAAGCCGTCCTTCGAGGAAAGCATGATCACCGGGGTACGCTGGAACTTGCCGTTTTTCTTGATGAGCGCGCAGGTCTGGTAACCGTCCAGCCGCGGCATCATGATGTCGACGAACACGAGGTCGGGCTGGTGGTCGGCGATCTTGGCCAGGGCGTCAAAACCGTCCTCGGCCAGGATGACCGTACAGCCTGCCTGCAGCAGGAAAATCTCGGCGCTGCGGCGGATGGTGTTTGAATCGTCGATCACCATCACCTTTATGCCCTGCAATGGATTCGGCTCCGCCAATTAATTCACCTTGCTCCATACGGCGACGGTTGCGGCAACGCCGACTGGCGCCCGCACTTGTCGTGTTCAAGTTTGCCACGGTCCAAGCGAACTGACTAGAGCATAAAGCTTGCCGGAATCGGCGCCCGGCGCCGAAAACGTTCAAATTGCAACACAGCGGCAAATTTCGGGACAATGTCCTGCCGCGGCGCGGCCAAGTCTGCCGTGTCAGGGCGGACCATGCCGGTCCTTTCACGAACCCAGAAACATTCGATAGGCGGGATTGTCCGTCTCATCCACGCAGGTATAGCCCAACCGGTCGAGAAAGCGCCGAAAATCGGCTTTATCGGCCGGAGGGACCTGCATGCCGACGAGTACCCTGCCGTAGTCCGCGCCATGGTTGCGGTAATGAAACAGGCTGATGTTCCAGCCGGCGCTCATGCTGTTGAGGAAGCGCATCAGCGCGCCCGGCCGCTCCGGGAATTCGAAGCGATAGAGTATTTCGTTTTTTGCCGCAGGCGCGTGGCCACCCACCAAGTGCCGCACGTGCAGCTTGGCCATCTCGTTGTCGGTGAGGTCGAAGGCCTCGATCCGGTGCCGGTGGAACAACGCGAGCAGTTCGCGCGACTCCTGGCGATTGGCCACTTCGACGCCGACGAAAAGGTGCGCCGTCGTCGCGTCCGCAAAGCGATAATTGAATTCGGTCACGCTGCGATTGCCGAGCAACGCACAAAACTCCCGGAAACTGCCGGGCCGCTCGGGGATGCTCACCGCGAAAATCGCCTCGCGCGCCTCGCCTAACTCCGCACGCTCCGCGACGAAGCGCAGCCGGTCGAAATTCATGTTCGCACCGCAAGCGATCGCGACCAACGTGCGGTCGCGGACGCTGTGCCGTTCGCACCAGGTCTTCATGCCGGCGACGGCCAGCGCCCCGGCAGGCTCCAGGATCGAGCGCGTGTCTTCGAACACATCCTTGATTGCCGCGCAGATGGCGTCCGTGTCGACACAAACCATTTCGTCGACGTATTGCCTGGCGAGGCGGAAGGTTTCCTTGCCGACCTGCTTGACCGCCACCCCGTCCGCGAACAGGCCCACGTGCGAGAGCGTCACCCGGCGGCCGGCGCTAAGCGAACGCGTCATCGCGTCGGAGTCGACCGGCTCGACGCCGATGACCTTGATTTCCGGGCGCACGCGCTTCACGTACGCCGCGATGCCAGAAATGAGACCGCCGCCACCTACCGCGACGAATATCGCGTCGATCGGACCCTGGCACTGGCGCAGGATTTCCACGCCGACGGTTCCCTGGCCCGCGATCACGTCAGGGTCGTCGTAGGAATGCACGAACGTCGCGCCGGAAGATTTTTGCAGCGTCTGCGCACGGGTGTAGGCATCGGAATAGGAATCACCGTGCAGAACGACCTTGGCCCCTCGCGCCTCCACCGCGGCGATCTTGATGTGCGGCGTCGTGACCGGCATGACGATGGTCGCCCGGCAGCCCAACTTCTGTGCGGCGAGCGCCACACCTTGCGCATGGTTGCCCGCCGAAGCCGCGATCACGCCTTTCGCGCGTTGCGCGGGCGTCAAGTGCGCCATCTTGTTGTAGGCGCCGCGCAGCTTGAACGAAAACACTGGCTGCTGGTCCTCGCGTTTCAGCAATACGCGATTGTGCAGGCGGTGCGACAGCGTGGGCGCTACGTCGAGCGCGGATTCGATCGCGACGTCGTAGACCTTGGCGGTCAGGATTTTCTGCAGGTAGTCGATAGGCATGGCGCGATAGACGGAAAAGCGAGAGAGAATACCCTTCGAGCCTAGCAGGAAAGCGGTTTTCGCGGAAACGGGCGGCTTGCGAACGGTGGCATTTGCAGCATCGTCACGGTTCGGTGCGCGTGCTTTCTGCTAGGCTTTGCCGCGCCTCTCTCTCGCACTCTTCCGGCCCATGCC
>JAYTIR010000128.1:0-14345 GCA_043731765.1 Burkholderiales bacterium | reverse complement strand
AGCGGCTGGTACCGCGTGGCCTCGAATGCCGGATTGATCAGCACGATCATGTCGCCTAAGCGCTCCACGGGCGCATGTTTGCCATCGATGTCCTCGCCGGTGACGAAACCGTTGACGAGCGACTGCGAGACGGCGGCGTAGAGTGCCAGGCCGCCGAAGCTGTGCCCGATCATGAATATCCGCACGCGCTGATCCTTGGGCGCCGCGTCCTTCTTCGCCGAGCCGGGCCCGGTGTCGTTCGCCAAGCGCTGGAAGGCGCGCAGTTGTGCAGTCAGTTCGCGTACCGACCCGAGGGCAACGTGCTGCGCCGCGGTTTTCCGGTCCCAGAAGGTCGTCGAGATCCAAGGCTCGCCTACGTCCAGCGACTTGCCTCGCCAGCCCGCATAGATACCAATGACACGGTTGCCGGACTGCGCGACGTTCTCGTATTGGGCGGCCTCTTTGAGGAAGTTCCGGAAATTGACGACATTCTCGTCGTCGAATGCCGCGTTGTGTTTCCAGCCGTGGACATAGACAAAGACCCGGACCGGCTGCTTGTTCAGCGCCGCATAGAGTCTTTCCATGACCAGCCGCAGCTGTTGCGAGGATTGGTCTGTCTGCGGATCTCGACCGACATCAGCGGCGTCGGGATAAGTCCAGCCCTGGTCGTCGAACTCGACGAAATGCAGGTCGTAATCGGCCGTTGTTTCCGTGATGGCCTGCCGGCAGGGCAAAGGGACGGCCGACGAAGCGTCGGCTGGGCAGGAAACGGTTGGCGGCAACTTGGCAATGGTCCGGTACGCCACCTTTTGCATGCAGCCGGACAGGGTCAAGGCTAAAGGAAGCAACACGATGAGCCATCGACGCATGCGCATGGGTCCTCCGTTACATATTGTGGCCGACAGCCTTTGAGCATACGCGTCGCTCGTGCCGGCGGCACGCGAAAATTCCGCGTGTCAGCGTTCGAATTTGACCGAGAGCACGATCGACGTCTGGGTCCGCTCGATTCCCTCGATGCGGCCGATCACGTCGAGGATGTCGTCGATCTCCGCGGTGCTGCCGGCATCGACGGTGATCTCGTAGTCGAATACGCCGGACAACGCGTAGATGGCGCGAACGTGCGGCGATGCCTCGAGTTCGCGCACCACCCGATCGGACAGCTTGGCGTTGACGTTGACCAACACATGCGCGGTGATTCGATGGCGGGCAAATGCGTCGGTCACCCGCACCGTGTAGCCATTGATGACGCCGTCGCGTTCCAGCCTGTGGATGCGCTCCTGGACGGTGGTACGCGCGACGCCCAACTTGCGGGCTAGCGACGCGGTCGACTCCCGCGCGTTGCGCCGGAGCAGGGCCAGCAGGCGCTGCTGCTCGGTCGTGATCCGTCTATTTGCCGGATTGCTTGGCATATCGACCAGATTATACCTGCATTTCGCCTTTTTGCAGCCTGTGATTCGGCGGCGGCGGGGCCTAGAATCCCGGCGAACCACTCAAGATCACCTTTCCCGGGAATCGAGACATGACGCGACTTATCCTTCTGGGCGCCGGCAAGATCGGCGAAACGATCACCCACTTCCTGCAATCGTCAGGCGACTACGCGCTGACCGTCGCGGACCAGGACGCGGCACGGTTGGCGCCGATGGCGGCGCTCGGCGCGGCCACGGTGCGCTGTGAATTCGGCGACCCGGCGGCATTGCGCGAATTGATCCGCGGCCACGAATTCGTTGTCAGCGCGTGCCCATTCCATTTGACCCCGGCGATCGCTGCGGCGGCCGTGGATGTCGGTGCGCACTACTTCGACCTCACCGAGGACGTCGAGAGCACGCGGCGCGTCAAGGCCCTCGCTGCGAAGTCGAAGACGGCGCTGGTTCCCCAGTGCGGCCTCGCACCGGGCTTCATCTCGATCCTCGCGCACGCGATGACGCGCAAGTTCGACACGCTGCGCGACGTGCAGATGCGCGTCGGCGCGCTGCCGGTCTATCCGACCAATGCGCTGAAGTACAACCTGACCTGGAGCACCGACGGGCTCATCAACGAGTACTGCAATCCATGCGAGGCGATCATCGACAGCCGCCTGCATGAAACGCTGGCGCTGGAAGAGGTCGAGGCGTTTTCGCTGGACGGCGTGGCGTACGAGGCGTTCAACACCTCCGGCGGCCTGGGCACGCTGTGCGAAACCCTCGACGGAAAAGTGGAGAACCTGAATTACAAGACGGTCCGCTATCCCGGCCACCGCGACATCGTGAAAATGCTGATCCGCGATCTCCGGCTCGGCCAGCGGCGCGAAATCCTGAAAGACGTGCTCGAGGAATCGGTCCCGATGACGCATCAGGACGTCGTGCTGGTGTTCGTCACGGTCAGCGGCATGCGCGAAGGCCGCCTGACGCAGGAATCGTTTGCCAAGAAAATCTACAGCAAGACCGTGGACGGCAAGCTGTACTCCGCGATTCAGGTGACGACGGCCGCTGGCGTCTGCGCGATGGTGGACATGATGCGCGAGGGGACACTGCCGGCCAAGGGCTTCGTGCGGCAGGAAGAAGCGGACCTCGACCAGTTCCTGGCCAATCGGTTCGGACAGCATTACGCCTGACGAGTCCGGCGGGTTGCAGCCTTGGTCCCGTGGTCAAGGCAACCGATGTCGCGCGGCGGCCGCCTGCCCGCGGCGGCATGGTGTTGTAGTCAACGATCCCTGCCGCTTGTCGGGGATCGTTGCACCGGCGTTGGCACCGGTGTTACTATGACATTGGCATGACAGATGCGGTGCCGGCCGGAGGGCGCGAAGGCGGGGCAGGGCAGGCGAGACCGGCAATCGCAGAAAGGGCCAATGGACTGCACGATCTGCGGCAAGTCGACGTTGCCGGGCATGATGTTATGCGCGCCCTGCAAGGCCGCGCTCAAGCGTGCCCGTTATGTAACGGTGCAGGAAGACATGCGGCGGCCGTCGATCATCGACGTGAGGCGCCAGCCGCGACGCGCGCATGCTTCGCCCGCGGTCGCGACCCCGGAACCCGAACCCGCGCGCACTTCCCGCTTGCGCCTGTTCTCGTCATTGAATTCGAATTCGGGGCGTCCCGTCGTTATCGGAATCCTGGCCCTCGCGGCTTTGGGTGCTGTGGCCTATGTCGGACAGCAGGAAACCGGCGCCCATGCCCGGGACGATGCGTCGGCGGCGCTGGTACTCGTTCCGGAAGTTCGTCAGGTCATTGCCGCAAAGGTTGCAACGACCCAACCGGCGGCAACCGAAATCGTGCCTCCCCCTGTTGAGGCGAAATCGATTGAGCCGACCGGCACCGACGTGTCTCCCCATGCGCAATCGGCAACCAGGCCGGCAGTGACCGCTGCGGTGAAGCGCACGATTCTGGCGGACCGCGCGTCGTTCGCCACGGCCAATGGGGATCCTCCGGATGCCGTGAACCCACCGCCGGAGCCCGAGAAGTTGGTGGCGATGCCTGCACCACCGCCGCCCCCGGTGCCTGACCGATGGCAAAACATGCGCGACGGACTCGCGCGATGCGATTCCGAGGGCGTATTCAATGGAATCATCTGCGGGCAGCGGGTGCGGATCCAGTATTGCGAGGGCTATTGGGGAAAGGTGGCGCAATGTCCAGGGGCCGCCGCCAATTACGAGCGCTGAAAGCGCGTGCGGAAACGACTGTCGCTCAGTTCGACATTCACGAAACCAGGTCCGCCAGGTTCCTAGATCACGATTCGCGTGACGACATAACCGGCGGCCGCCGAAACACCGGTCACGACGGTACCCCACGCCAGGTCGAGCAACGCTATCCTGAGTGACCAGCCCTTCAATGTGGCAAGGTTGGTGAGATCGTAGGTGGCGTACGCGAAAAAGCCGAACAGCGCACCATAGAGGAGCGCCTTTCCCCAGTGACCGGCATCCAGGGCCGGCAAGACCGCGAAGATCAGCACGCCGACGATATACAGCGCATAGAACAGCGCGGCGACGGGCAGGTTCGGCTTTTCGAGCAGCAACGTGCCGATCTGGGTCTGGTAGTAGCCCTTGGCGACGAAACCCAGCCAGATGAAATCCAGACCGCAGAACACGATGGCGGTGGCTGCATACGCAACGGCCAGGCGGGTCATCGCAAATCTCCTCCGACCTTTATCATTCGTTCGGCCAGTCCCTCGATGTACGCGGGGAACTCGTGGATGTCATTGTGTCGCGCACCCTCAATGACAAGCAATTCGACCGGTGAGCGCGCCAGCGACTTCAGCTGTTCGCTATCGGAAAGCGGAGTGAGTTCGTCCTGCGTGCCGGCGACCAGCAGCACCGGACTCTTGACCGCATCGATGATCGTGTCGGTGCGCAACGGATATTTCATCAGGAACTCCGGCGCAAACGGATAGCGGCGCTTGCCCGCCGCGGCCAGGCTGGTGAATGGCGTCACCAGTACCAGCAACGTCGGGGCGACGTCGGCGGCGAGACGTGTCGCAAGCGCAGTCCCAAGCGAACGGCCGAACAGGACGATGGGCAGGTTGTGGTATCGCGGCGCGATGGTCTCCCAGGCGGCGCGCACATCCGCGTGCAGCTGCGCCTCGCTTTCGATGCGGCCGGTGCTCTTGCCGTAGCCGCGATAGTCGAGCATGAAGAGGTCATAGTTGATCCGCCGGTAGAACTCGAGACCGGTGGTCCAGCTGGTCAGGTCACCGCCGTTGCCGTGCAGGTAGAACACCAGCCCGCGCGGATTGGGTTGGCGAAACAGGAGCGCGTCCAGCGAGTCGCCGGGCACCGCCACCTTGATTTCCTCGAATCGCTGGTCGAAGCGAAACTGGTAGTCCGCGGGCAAGGTCGTCGCGGGAAAGATCAGCTGCTCCTGACTGAAATACAGCGCGCCCAGCAAGCCGGCGTAGGCGAGCAATGCCAGCGTGGCCACGACCCCGGCGGCCGCAAAGCCCTTGCGCAGCAGTTTCGATGACATGAACCGGATTCTCGAGGTGGGACCGGATGCGGTATTCAAGGCGTAATCGTAGAGATACGGCAACAGCCGTGGCGCTGGATGCAGATTCTGCAACATTTCCGACCGTGGCGGGCGGCGTAACCACCGTATGCAACGTGGCGGTTCGGGAGCACGCGGGACCCCTGAAAAGGCAACTGCATTACACTTGGCGTTCCGGGCCCGTTGTGCCGGAGAGTCGCGCTGGTGGGTGCCGCCGGTGCTTCGGGCTGCCCGCCGCATGGAGACGATCATGACGATCACTCGAATACCCGCAATGGCTCTCATCGCATTCGCGGCGGCGACGACCGCGCTCGCGGCGGATCCTGTTTATTATGACGTTGCGCGCGGATCGCATCCGCACGACGTCGCGGCGGCGCCAACGCCCGGGGGCCCCGTCTATTACACGGCGCAATCGACAGGAAAGTTGGGCATCCTGAATCCTGTGACGGGCAAGTACGACGAGGTCGCGCTCGGGGCGCGCTCGTCGCCGCATGGCGTGGTCGTCGGACCCGACGGCGCGCCGTGGATCACCGACGGCGGCCAGAATGCGATCGTTCGCGTCGATCCGGTGACGCGCCAGGTGCGCAAGTTCCCGCTTCCCGCTGATTCTGGCTACGCCAATCTCAACACGCTGACCTTCGACCGGAAAGGCCGCGTGTGGTTTACGGGCCAGAGCGGAATCTACGGCAAGGTCGACCCGGCCACCGGCGAGGTGAAGGTCTGGCAGGCGCCGCGCGGCAGCGGCCCGTATGGCATCGCGACCACGCCGGCGGGAGACGTCTACTACGCGTCGCTCGCCGGAAATCACATTGCGCGCATCGACGTCGAATCCGGCGAGGCCACGGTGATCGAACCGCCGACGCCGAAACAGGGCGCGCGACGTGTGTGGTCCGATTCGCGCGGCCGCATCTGGGTGAGTTACTGGAATACGGGGCAGGTCGGCATGTACGATCCTGCTGCGCGCACGTGGCGCGAATGGAAACTGCCGGGTAATGCGCATGCGTATTCCGTGTGGGTCGATGACCGCGACTCCGTCTGGCTGACCGACTGGAGCGTCAACGCGATCGTCAGGTTCGATCCGGTGACCGAAAAATTCGAGCGCTACGAATCCAATCGAGGCAATGCCACCGTGCGGCAGATGCTCGGTCGCGCGGGCGAAGCATGGGGCGCGGAATCCGGCACCGATCGACTCGTCATGGTGCCGGCACCCTAGTACTCATCCCAGAAATTGCCATGCCGCCGCAAAGCGCCCAAGACCGTAGCACGTGTTCAAACGCAAGATGGTTCGCCTTGGGGCAACCAAAGCAAATGAAGGAGCCGACTTGATCGAATTCAGAACGTCCACATGCATTGCAATTGTCGTCGCGGCGCTCATGACCACGGGCCTCGCGTGGGGCCAGGTGCAGGGCCAAGCCGGCAGCAGCCGCGGCGCCGCCCCCGGCTCCAGGGGGGGTGTGGACACCTCACACCTGCCAAGCCCAAAAGGGACCACGGAGGCGGATAGCAATGTCCCCATGACAGTACTCTCTGCCGTGCAATACCGGCTCGAGCTGCTCGAGGAGGACCTGCGGTTGCGGCCCGAGCAGCGCGGCGCATGGCTCGCCTATCGCGAGCGCGTACTCAAGCTTGCGGAAGACACACAGCGCGCGGCGCGTACAGCCCTGGCGGGCGATATGGCGGCCCCGAAGCGCCTGGACCGGCTGGCGGATGTCGCGCGCGATCGGCTGACCGCGATCGAAGACATCGTCGACGCCGGGAAGAACCTGTATGCCACGCTGACACCGGGACAGCAATCGGTGGCGGATCGCCGCATGGCCGTGCCGGTCATGGCACTTGCCGGCGTCGAACCGAATTCGGCCGCCGCGCGTGCCGGAGCGTCTACGAAAAATCCGTAATCGCCAGGACGTCCATGTTGCCGGCGCGACCGCCGCGCCTTGCAAGCGTGCCGATGCCGACCTGGCGCCGGAACGGCGGGGACTTGGAATGATTTTGCAGGGAATGAAATTTTTCGCGTTTTTCGACGACTAAGTTTCCATACCGGGTCGACATGACCCTTCCCGCGAAGGAATGGCAATGTTCAAGGCGATACCTCGCCATGCATCCATGCGCCAGACGTCCATGATATTGGGGCTGGCCCTGATGACGCTGGTCCAGGCCTGTGGTGCGGCCGAAAGTGCTGTTGCGCTCCCTGCGCCCGCGGTCGATGTTCTGGCCGCGGCCGCCAAGGGCCCGCAGACGGCCGTCTTCGCCGGTGGCTGCTTCTGGGGCGTCGAGGCCGTATTCCGGCATGTGAAGGGCGTTTCCAGTGCCGTCTCCGGCTATGCGGGTGGCGCGGCCAAGACCGCCGACTACGAGATGGTGAGCAGCGGCATGACGGGCCATGCCGAATCGGTCAAGGTCGTCTACGACCCGGCCCAGGTATCGTATGGACAGTTGCTGACGATTTTTTTCTCCGTCGCGCACGATCCGACGCAGCTCAATCGGCAGGGACCGGACCACGGCACGCAATACCGTTCCGCCATCTTCACCACGAGCAAGGAACAACAGCGCGTCGCGCAGGCCTATGTCGCGCAGCTCGACAAGGCGAAGACTTTCGGGCGTGGAATCGTGACCGAAATCGCTGCCTTGCCGGCGTTCTATCCCGCGGAGGCCTATCACCAGAATTACCTGGCGCTGCATCCGACGCAGCCGTACATCGTGTTCAACGATCTGCCCAAGGTGGCCAATCTGAAAACGCAGTTTCCCGCTCTGTACACGGGTAAATAGTCGACGACAACCACCGCAATTCGCGCGCGCTTGGTAGAATCCGAACTTTGGAGAGTACCTATTGAGCGAAGCAAGGCGGGCCTGCAGTCGTTGTGGCGGCATCGTGCTCGTTGGCGCGAGAAATTGCGGCCGTTGTGGCGCGCATGTCACGGCCGGCGCGCCGTCCTCCGACGAAGCGCCGGCGTCAATTTTTCTGGACACCCTCCAGTTTCCCGGCATGTCCGAAGCGGACGTGCGCCAGCCGCGCGTTCGGCCCGCACTGGCCGTGCTCTTTCGCGTGGCAGTGGGTCCATCGGCGGATTATTACGCGCCGCGCTTCCTCAAATTCGAACAGGTCGGGCATGGTGCGCCGGGCTGGCATTGGCCGTCGTTCTGGCTGCCCAGCGTGTGGGCGTTCTACCGCAAGCTCTGGCTCGCGGGAATCGCATTTGCGCTGCTCCCGGTGGCCGGGGCAATTGCGTTCGGTGCGCTTGCACAGCGCATCGACAATGCATCCGTACCGTGGCTGCTGGGCGCGACTTTCGCCATCTGGTTCCTGCCTGGAATCATCCCGGCATTGCTCGCGAACTCGCTGCTCTACCGCCGTGTTCGAGGATTGGTGCAGCGAGCCGAGGCGAGCACGGTCAGTGCGGCGCACGTGGCGAGCATCCTCGCCAGTCGCAATCCCGTTTCGTTCGCCGCGGCGATGCTGTTGGGCGGCGGCGCCATTGTCCTGGCGGGAAGTCTGATCGCGCCCAGTGTGCGTGTCGCCTGGTTCGAGCATGAAGTGCGCGTGAAAGTCAGCGCAGCGCTCGCGAGCGTCCGCCCCATGCAGCAGCAAGTCGAGGAAAGTTGGGACCGGTTTCAGGCCATTCCGCGAAAGCTCGATGTGGACGCGCTGCGCGTTCAGGCTGCGACCGCATTTTTCGAGGAAGTGAGCTTCCGTCCCGCCAGCGGTCGCTTGCGACTGGGCCTCGGTTCATCGATTCCGGAGTTGTTCGGCCGATCCATCCTTCTCGCGCCGGCTGTGGATCCGTTGCAGCGAATCCAGTGGATGTGCATCCCGGTCGACATCCCCGCAAAATATCTGCCAAAGGAATGCCACGACGGCTAGGTGCGTCGGGGCGGATCATCCAGTGCCGCAACCTGCGCGCTCAGTTGCCCACTCATTTTCGCCACACGCTCGCCAGCCATGGCTGCTGGTCGCGCGGAAGACCGGCGGGACGGTAATAGTGCGTGACTTCCGCGAACCCCGCCGCCGTGAGATGGCGTCGCCAGTTCGCCAGGCTGTGATACGTCCCGTATCGGCCCTGCTGCCAGCCTTCCTCGTCATTGCCGCGAGGATTCGAGCTGAACAACACGCCGCGCGGCTTGAGTGTCGCGCGCAAATCCAGCAATACGCGCGGTAGCTCCGAGGCCGGAACGTGGAACAGCGCCGCGTTGGCGAATATTCCATCAAATCGGTCAGCGGGCAGGTCAAGTTGCAGGAAATCCTGTTGCCACACTTCGCAGCCGCTGTGCGCACGCGCCATGCCGGCAAACGGCGCCGCGCCTTCCAGACCGATCGGAGCGTGGCCAAGTTCAGAGAAAGTTTTCAGATCGCGGCCCGGCCCGCAGCCGAAGTCCAGAATTGCGAACGGAGGCTTGCCTTCGATGGCTTGCAGCAGCGCGGCGATGTTCTGGCGTACATCGTGATCGCGAGTGCCTTCCCGGAACGCTTCGGCCCGCTGGCTGTAGTGTTCCAGCGTGCCACGCGTGATCGCGGCAAGATCCGGCGGTGGCGACGCCGAGGTGCGGCGGTCACTCATTGACGCGGCCCCGCGTCACCTTGACCAGGCCGCGCTTGACCTTGCTGTCGACGCGCCGGCGCTGCGACCCGCGCGTCGGCTTCGTAGCCTTGCGTGCGCGCTGTACCGTGGCAGCCGCGTCGACCAGTTCCTGCAGCCGCATCAAGGCGTCCTCGCGATTCTTGTCCTGGCTGCGATACCGCTGCGCCTTGACGATGACGACGCCTTCGGTCGTGATGCGCGAATCGCGGAGTGCCACGAGCCGCAACTTGACCGTCTCCGGCAGGGACGATGCGCGAACGTCGAAGCGCAAGTGCACGGCGGTCGAGACCTTGTTGACGTTCTGCCCGCCGGCGCCTTGCGCGCGAATGGCGGTCCACTCGATTTCGGCGGGATTGATGACGATCACGTGAGCGCAATATCCGAAAGTCTTCGTTGGTCGACGATTATCCGCTAACCCATCGTTGCGCGACGCCCGCTTGCTCTCCGTAAGGATCGCAGGTGGTGCCTGACCCAAATCCGCTAATATCGATCTCTTTCCACTGATCAACGAGATATTCTGATGCGAGTCTTCAACTTCAGCGCCGGCCCCGCGGTGTTGCCCGAACCGGTGCTGCGGCAGGCGGCCGCCGAAATGCTCGACTGGCACGGCAGCGGCATGTCGGTGATGGAAATGAGTCATCGCGGCAAGGAATTCATCAGCATCGCCGACAAGGCCGAAGCCTCCTTGCGCACGCTGCTCGCCATTCCGCCCAATTACAAGGTGCTGTTCCTGCAGGGCGGGGCAATCGCGGAAAATGCCATCGTCCCGATGAATCTGCTCCAGGGTCGCACCACGGCGGACTACGTCAACACCGGCGAGTGGTCGAAGAAGTCGATCAAGGAGGCGAAGAAATATTGCACGGTGAACATCGCGGCATCCGCCGAGGACAAGGATTTCAGCTACGTTCCGGCGCAGAGTTCGTGGAAATTGAGCCAGGACCCGGCCTACGTGCACGTATGCACCAACGAGACCATCGCCGGAGTCGAGTACCAATGGACGCCGGAGACCGGCAACGTCCCGCTGGTCGCCGACATGTCGTCGCACATCCTGTCGCGGCCGATCGACGTGGCGAAGTTCGGCGTGATCTACGGTGGCGCGCAGAAGAACATGGGTCCGGCGGGCCTGACGCTCGTGATCGTTCGCGATGACCTGCTCGACCGTGCGTTGCCGATCACCCCCTCCGCGTTCCACTGGAAGGAACAGGCCGCGGCGGACTCGATGGTCAACACGCCTGCGACGTATGCCATCTACATCGCGGGACTGGTGTTCGAATGGCTGCTGGCGCAGGGCGGCCTCGCGGTCATCGAACTGAAGAATATCGCCAAGGCGGCGCTGCTCTACGACTACCTGGACCAGACCGCCTTCTACCGCAGTTCGGTGCGACGAGAAGACCGTTCGCGCATGAATGTCACCTTCCGCTTGGCCGACGAGGCGCTGGACGAGGCGTTCGTCAACGGCGCCGCGCAGCGCGGGATGGTGCAATTGAAAGGCCACCGCGCGGTGGGCGGAGTGCGCGCGTCCATCTACAACGCGATGCCGCTGGCGGGCGTGCAGGCGCTCGCGGATTACATGCGCGAGTTCGAGCGTGCGCAATGACCAAATATCACATCCTCACGCTGAACCAGATTTCAAGTCATGGCCTGCACCGGTTTCCCGGCGCACGCTACACGGTGGGAAAGGCGGTGGAAAATCCCGATGCCATACTCGTGCGCTCGCACGACATGCACGCGATGGCCATACCCGCAAGCGTGCGCGCGATCGGCCGGGCCGGTGCAGGGACCAACAACATTCCGGTGAAGGCAATGTCGCAACGCGGCGTGCCGGTGTTCAACGCTCCGGGTGCCAATGCGAATGCCGTCAGGGAGCTGGTGCTCGCGGCACTGCTGCTCGCGGCGCGCAACGTGATCCCTGCATTGGGTTATGTGGCACGACTCGACGCGTCGGCCCCCGACCTGGAAAGGCAGGTGGAGGAGGGCAAGAAGCAGTTTGCCGGGGTGGAACTTCCGCACCGCACGCTCGGGATCGTCGGCCTGGGCGCGATCGGCAGCCTGGTCGCCGACACCGCGATCAAGCTGGGGATGAAGGTCACCGGCTTCGATCCGGAAATCACCGTGGATGCGGCGTGGCGCCTGCCGTCCAGCGTTCGCCGCGCCCACAGCATCGAAGAGCTGCTGAAGCACGCCGACTTTGTCACGCTGCACGTGCCGCTGCTGCCGATGACGCGAAACCTCATCGACGAGACGCGACTCGCGGCCATGAAGCAGGGTGCGGTGCTACTCAACTTCGCGCGCGATGCGCTGGTGGACGATGCCGCGGTCGTGGTGGCGTTGCGGGCCCGTCGCCTCAAGTATTACATGTGCGATTTTCCGGGTGCAACGCTGCTGCATGAGCCGGGGGTCGTCGCCTTGCCGCACCTCGGGGCATCCACGGAGGAAGCGGAGGAGAACTGCGCGGTGATGGTCGTCGAACAGCTGCGCGAATATCTGGAACACGGCGAAATCGCCAACGCCGTCAACTTTCCGAACGTGCAGATGCCGCGCGAATCGCCGTATCGCCTGGGGATTGCCAACGCCAATGTCCCGAACATGCTGGGGCAGATTTCCACGGCCATGGCCCATGCCGGTCTCAACATTCACAACATGGTGAACAAGTCGCGCGGGGAAATGGCCTACACGCTGGTCGACGTCGACAGCCCGATCCAACCCACCGCGATCGAGGCCATCTCGGCCATCGACGGCGTGTTGTCGGTGCGGGCGATTCCGGCCGAAGATCAGGCCTAGGCGCAGATGGACTTGTTAAGTTTACTTTAACCTTACCCGCATAACCTTCTTGTCGTACTCCGCTTCCGTCTGCATCGTGATTTCGACGCCGTTGGCGGCATAGACGCGCCCTCCGCTGCCGCGGCAAACGTTGCGTTCGTACTGGCAGGGTCCCATTTCCGGATTTTTCGCGCACAACTCGCCGACCTTGGGCGCGAATTCGATCGCGGTCGTCTGGCGCGCGCCGCCGGCCTCCGAAACGCAAACGTAAATCGCGCCGGGTGGAATGTTGATCGGGACGGCTGCGACTACCGGTGGCGGCAGCGAGGGCGTGCCAGCCGGCTCGGGAATCGCACGCCGCACCACTGCTGCGCCCGCGACCTCGGCAGGGGCCGTCAGCGGGACCGGACTCTTTTCGACAGGCGCCGGCGAACAGGCGGCCGACATGGCCAAGACCGCCACGAGGGCGCAGGCATGCAGGGTCAGAGACGAGACTTTCCGCGATCGATACCGGAAATGCGGGGCGCTCACGGAAAGTCTCGTCTCTGATCCTGCATTCGACATCATTCGGTGCGGTCCTTCCGTCTCGCCGCACCTTCGGTCTGCCACTGCATGTTTGCCGGTGTGTCGGCACCGCCGCGCTTCAGCGGCCGGACATGATCGATCACGTATCCCGGACACGAGCCTCCCGCCTTGCCCGTCGCCGGACACGGATGGGTCCGCTTGAATTCGTTGCGGACCCGCGGGTCGCGCGCGATTCGCCCGTGCGAGTCGCGTGGCACACCGGCGGCATAATTCAAGTTGTGGTGGCCTTGGTGGGCGCTTTTTCCGCTTTTGGTCCCGCCTTTTCCAGCGTGGACGTCCGCTGCCACGGCAAGCGCGCACACGATCAGAAGAAATCGGAATGCCTTCAGGACGCCGCGCACTCGGGGAGCTAGAGGCCGAGCCATGCGATGGTCGAGGCTTCAACCTCGGGGTTCGTCGCGACGAAGCCCTTGTAACCGATGGCTTCCAGCGCATCGCGGCCCGGCTTGCTTTGCGTTATGCCCAGCAGTGCGATACGAATGCGATCCTGTTCCTCCGCCGGCATCGTCTTCGAAACCAGCAACTGCTTGATCGGAACCGAGCGCGATTGCAGGAGGACCTTGCCCCCCTTGTCCGTCCACGACTTGACGACGGCCCTCGCGGCCGTGGCGCCCGCCTGCGCAAAGCCGTTTTCGATATAGAACGGGACGGCATCCTGATAGCGGGTCGTGATGACGCGGATGCTTGCCGCGACCTCCTTGGCATTGTCCGCATCCGGCCTGGCGGTCATGGTCGGCGTTTTGCTGGTACGCAACATCGCGCGCACCATCATGGCGGTGATCGAGTCGGGATCGGGCGTCACCAGCGTATGGCCCTTCAGGTCATCCAGCGACTTGAGGGATCCGTCGGCGCCGATCAGCAGCGAGACGGTGTAATCCGTGAAACCGGAGGTCCACGCGACCGCCTTGTAGCGGCCGCCCTTGATCTCCGCCATCGCGACATGCGCAGGGTGGATGAAGACCAGGTCGTACTCCTGCTTCGCCATTCCGGCACGCACGTCGTTGTAGGCCGGGACCAGGACGATCCTGACGCGCCGTCCGGTGGCCTTGCCGACGTATTCGGCGAGTGGCGAGAACTTGTCCCGGATTTCCTTCGGAGTTGCCTGATAGGTGACGCCCTCGGTCACGCCGAAGACCAGTTCCCGGTCCTGCGCCGCGGATCCCGTGGCAAGGATCGAGAACAGGGCGATTGCGATTGCATGGCGAAACTTCATGGAAATCCTCGAGGCTCGCGGGGCAGGAGCCTTTCTCGGCATTAAGTGATGGTTTGCACTCTGTATACCACCATTATAGAAAGTCCTGCGCCGGCAACGCAATGATGAGTTCCGATGCCCGCCGGTCGCCGTCGAACGGCCGCCCGGCACGGTGGCATGGTGTATGCGTTGTCGGTGGCAGCAGGACCGGGACAGGATCCGGCAAGCCTGCCGCAAAAGGCGTGGCCATGAGAATGCATGACGGAGGTGAGTTTTCCGGCCTTATCGTCAACCACGCGGCGA
>JAYTIR010000127.1:0-8016 GCA_043731765.1 Burkholderiales bacterium | reverse complement strand
AAGCGAAAGCAGAAACGGAAAGTTCTGCGCCGCTGCATCCGGTAGACCGCGCCAATGCGCCGGCGCAGCCGGCGCGGATGGCGAACCCGCCGTAACCATGCGCGCGCCTGGCGATAGGCCACCTGCTCGTCGAGCCACGTATAAAGCGCGCTCCGCACCCGCAGGAACGCATCCTGCACACGCATCACCCATCCGATTTGCGTGACCGCCGGCGCCGTCAATTGATACAGCGCGGCGAACACCGCGGAGAAGATCAATTTCTCCAGAACCAGCACCGTGGTGGCCAGCACGACACGGCCATGCAGGAAGGCCAGCACGACCACGCCCTTGAGCGGCAGGAGTGCCAGCAACGGCAGCACGAAAAGTGCCAGCGCCTGATACGGTGTCCTGCGCCGGATCCACGCAGCGCACGCGGCCACGGGAGGCAGGCGGGCAATCTCGCGCACGAATTGGGCGGTGCCCTGCCACAACCATTCCTCGATCAGCAGCAGCACGGCCGCACAGAACAGCAGCGCCCTGGTCAGCCAGCGCCGGATCAGCGGTCGGGGTTTACGCACGGGAACCGTCGCGGTGGAATTCGGGTCATGGCATCAGGTCACACTATTTAAGGCACCCGCACCGCCCACTGCGCAAGCGAAATGCGACAGGCGGCGGTGGAAGCCGCATGGATTGCGACGGGGCGCGCCGACTATCTGAGCCAGACTGCCACCGTGCGGTCGTAATCACCGGTAGCCTTGGCCAGGTGGAACCACTGATCCACCCACGCCTTGAACACTGGGTCGCCACGCGGCATGAGGTAGGCCATTTCACCATACTGCAGCGGCTTGTCGGGATTGACTGCGCACAGGCCCGGCCGCAATTTCGCCTGGACGATGGTCTCGACCGATTCCGAAATCATCACGTCGGCATTGCCTTTGAGAATTTCGTCGAAGATCGTCGTGTTGTCGTTGAAAATGACGATCTTTGCCTGCTTGAAATTCGCACGCGCGAAACGTTCGTTGCTGCCGCCCGGGTTCTCGATGACAGTCACGCCCGCCTTGTCGATGTCGGCGACGGTCTGGAACTTCGCCACGTTTTCGCACTTCGTGATCGGCGCCTTGCCGTTCACCATGTACGGCACGGTGAAGAACGCGCGCTTCTGGCGATCGAGCGTCACCGAAATGCCGCCGACACCCAGGTCGCATTTCTCGACGAAGTCGTCCATCAGCTTCGGCCAACTCGATTTGACGAATTTGGCCTCCACACCGAGCGCCTTGGCCATGGCCTGCACGAGGTCGACGTCGAGGCCCTCGAACGTCCCGTCGGTCTTGGCCAGACTGAAGGGCTTGTAGTCGCCCGGCGTGCACACCCGGAGGGCTCCTCGCTTGATGACATCGTCAAGGCGTGAGTCCTCGGCGTGCGCGACCGTCGCGGAAAACGCGAACAGGATTACGGCGGGAATGCGAAGCATGGCAACTCCTGGCGCGGGTGCGGTGAAGCGGTCGACTTTACCTCATTCCTTGCCGTCCTTGCTGTCCTTGCCGGACTCTTCGTCAGAAAGAGGGGGGAACTGACGTTCAGTCATCCGCCGTGCGTCTTCATCGGACATGGCGCCCGCCGGATTATCCGGCGAATTGTCGCCAATGAGCGCCGTGGGATTGCGTTGCCAGATCAGCGAAGGCCACGCCAGTACCAGCACCAGGACCAGGAGCTGCGCCATGAGGTAGGGAAGCAACGCGCGCGCCAGGCCGGACAGTGATAGTTTGCGGCGAATGGCATTGCGAACCATCAATACCGCGTAGCCGAACGGCGGAGTCAGGAAGCTCGCCTGCAGGATGAGCAAGGTGAGCACCGCAACCCAGGTCGCGTCGTGGACCAGGGTCAGCAACGGCGGAATGGCCACCGGAATCACCACGAAGATCATTTCGAACGCGTCTAAAACCAGCGCGCACGCGGCCACGATTGCAAGGACGACGAGCAGCGAACCCCACTCCCCCGCTCCCAGCCTGACCAGCGCCGCGGCCACCCAGCGGTCCGTGCCGAACGCGCGCACGACCAGCGTGAACATGGTGGCCGCCACCAGCAATGCGAAGAGCGCGCCGGTGACCGCCATCGTGTCGCGCAATACGTCGGCCAATACCGCCATCGTCAGCGTACGCGTCGCGAGGCCGAAACCAAACAGCGCGACTGCCCCGAACGCGGCGGCCTCCACCGCGTACAGGTATCCCAGCGTCACGCCCGCGAGCAAGCTTCCGATAAAGAGCGTGGTCACGCCGGCAGTAAGCCACTCTCGCATCGTGGACGGTACCGTCGGTAACCCGGCGGTCGCCCCGACCTGTCGACTGCGATTTGTCCACCAGGTCACCACAGCGCACAGTGTGAGCAGAATGGCCGCGGGCACCAGCGCACCGACGAACACATCCTGCGTGTTGATGATGCGCACCGACTCGTGAGTCAGGTTGGTCGCTTCGGTGTGGGCGCGCATCATGGCATCGCCCAGCAGGATGAGCACCAGCGACGGCGGAATCACGACGCCCATCGTGCTCGCCACGCACACGAGTGCCGCGCCGCGTTCAGGACTCATTCCAGACGCGTCGAGCCGTGGCTGCACGGTACGGGAGAGCATCGCCACGCTGGCGCCGACCGATCCGTTCATCGGCGCGAGCAGCACGCCCAGGCCCAGGCCCGCCAGCGAGGGACCTGCACCTGTCGCGGCCAGAGCACGGCTTCCGGTGCGAAAGAGAATCTGCGCCAAGGGCAGGTGGTTGAGCAGTGCGCCCATCAGCACATATAGCGGCAACGCCTGCAGGATATCCTGCTCGAGCAAGCCGAGAAGGCGCGCGGGCATGGCGGTCAACAACGGCAACGCGAACGCGCCGGCAACCATGCCACCTGCAGCGAACAGCAAGGCCACGCCGATCAGAACCAGCCACGCCGGCAGTCCCGTCACGATCAGGAGCAGCGCCACGGCAACCAGCATGCCGATGCCCGCGGTCTCGATCATGACTCGCGCTGGCCGCCGTGGCGGAACACGTCGAACAGCGCCTGGATCAGGACCAGAAACGCCGCCAGCAGCAACGCGATCTTGAGCACGAAATACCCGGGATTGAAGGTTTCCGGAAACGACTCGAGCTGCCGGACCGACTGTGCCGCCATGGGCCAGGCTGCGTACAGGATGAACAGCGACCACGGCACGAGGACGAACACGGCCCCGACCCGTGCCAGCGTTTCACGTGTGCCTTCCGAATATCGCTGTGCTACGACATCGGTGGCGAGATGCGCATGCCGGCGCGTTGCATAAGTGATGGCAACGCTCACGTAAAGCGCGAACAGGCATTGCGCGAGGTCGTTGGCCTCGCGCGAATACAACTGGACCACGTCGCGCAGCGGCCATTGCAGAAAAAGTAGCAGGCAGACCGGCAGTACCAGGATGCCGCCGGCCCGGGTAATGCCTCCCACAGTCCGGTCCAGCATGCGCCCGAACGCAGTCATCAAACAGGAATTAACCGAGGTGTTGACGCAGGAACGCGAGCGTGCGTTCGCGCGCGAGCGCGGCCGAAGCAGCGTCGAACGAGCCGCGCTGGTCGCAATTGAAGCCGTGATCCGCGGAATAGATGTACACCTGCGCAGCGGGATGCGCAGCCGCCAGCGCCTTCACTCCCGCAACGGGAATCATCGAGTCGCGCTCGCCGAAGTGCGCCATGACCGGGCATTTCGGCTGCTCCGCAACAGCATCGGTCATGCCGCCGCCGTAGTACGGAACCGCACACGCAAATCCCGGAAGTCGCGCCGAGGCAATCCACGCGATGTACCCACCCCAGCAATAGCCGATCACACCGACCTTGCCCACGCTTGCGACGGCGGCACGCGCCGCCTCGACGTCGAGCAATGCCGCATCCGCTTTTGCCAGCGCCTTCAACTCGCGACCGCGCGCAATGTCCGGCGGCGTGTAGCCGATGTCTACACCACGCTCGTAGCGGTCGAAGAGTGCCGGGGCGATGGCGACGTAGCCGTCGGCGGCGTAGCCATCGCAGACGCTGCGGACGTGACTGTTGACGCCGAAGATTTCCTGCGCCACGACGAGCGCGCCGCGCGGCTTGCCTGCGGGCTCCGCCCGATAGGCCGAGAGCGTCAATCCGTCGGCCGCAATCAGCTCAACCCAGTTGCCCATTCGATACCTTTCGCTTCCCCGAACTCAGGCGAAGAAAATCCAGTAGACCAGCCCGATCAGGATCAGCCACTTCAATGTGTAATACAGCGCCCGAAAGCGATGCTTGAGTGCCTTTCCCGGCACCCGCAGGTAATAGACAAGACTGAACAGGCGATTGAGCCAGCCGACGTGGTCGCCGGCAATATTTTCGGTCTGGCTCGCACTGATGAACGTGTTCTTGTACCACTTGTTGATCCGGGTCATCACGCGACTGGTCAACGGCCGTTCGACGTCGCAGAAGAGGATCACGCGCGTGACGTCGGTCTTGTTTTCGGCCCAGTGAATGAAGGTTTCGTCGAACATCACGGCTTCGCCGTCGCGCCAATGGTAAGGCTGCCCATCGACGAAAATGTGGCAGTCCTCCGAATTGGGGGTCACGAGGCCCAGGTGATAGCGCAGCGACCCCGCGAAGGGATCGCGATGCTTGCCCAGTTTGCCGCCGGGCGGCAACAGCGCGAACATCGCGCCGTTGATCGCCGGGATCGACTGGACCAGCGCTACGGTCTTCGGACACAGCGCCAGCGCCGAAGGCAGCGGCTGGTCGTACCACTTGACGTAGAAGCGCTTCCAGCCACGCCGGAAAAACGAATTGAATCCCAGATCGTTGAATTTCGCCGCCGCGCGGATGTGCCCCTCGTCGAACAGCTGCAGCGCTTCGTCCCGGATCATCTGCCAGTTGTCGGTGAGCGGCTTGAGGTCGGGAAAGCGGCCGACGTCGATGAAGGGCCCCTTCGGCACGGCGGAGAAAAAATACATGAGCGCGTTGTACGGCGCCATGAACGTCGAGTGGTCGGTGACCTGGCGATAGAATTTGATCCGGACGTTGCCGCGGAAATGCACGAACAGCGCCGAGGCCAGGAACGCATAGACGATCGCCGCCTTCCAGGACAGGAGGATTGCAAGCATGGCAGTCATACTACGGCATCGCGGGAATGGAGGCGCGGCTTGGGCGTCACCGACTTCCAGCGACGATGCACCCAGTACCACTGCTCGGGGCGCCGCAGAATGACCCTTTCAAGCACGGCGTTATAGGCGCGCGTGTTGCGGCGGATTGCCTCGCCGGTATTTTCGCATTCGATGGGCGCCATGGGATCTTCGAAGCGCAACACATGGTTGCCATCGGCTTCGCGCCAGCTGGTCGCAGGCAACACCGGCGCTCCGGTGGCGAGCGCGATGATCGCGAGGCTCTTGAATGTCCAGGCCGGGTGGCCGAAAAAGTCGACCTCGATGCCATCGGGCGGGCGCGCGTGCTGGTCGAATGGAAACACGATCGCGTCGCCGGCGGCCAGTCGGTCGAGCATTGCATCGAGCGAACCACGCTTGGGAAAGACGCCGAAGCCGGCCTCGTTGAAACGCCGGGTGACCAGTGCGTCGAGCCACGCCGGCTTGATCGCGCGCCGCACGAAGTGGAACCTGCCGCGCATCTGCGGATAGTGGTTGAGGCCCGCAATGGTCGACACCTCCCAGTTGCCGAAGTGGCCGGTGAGAATGAGGACGCCCTTGTTCTGCGCGAGCGCGTTGGCGAAGGCCTCGACATTCTCGATGCGCACCGTGGCCATCTTCCGTTCCTGCGACATCCAGCGGAACTTGAGAAATTCGCCGCACAGCTTCCACAGATGCCCGTAGTGCGCCTGTGCCAGTTGCACGATTTCCTCTTCGCCAAGGCGCTCGCCATAAACCCGGCGAAGGTTGTCGAGAATCACCCGGCGCCGGATCGGCAGGAACCGATAGACAAATTTGCCGGCCAGCGGAACCATGATTGCGTCGCGCTCGGCCAGCGCCACCGCCGACGCGCTCGCGCGATCGTGCGACAGCGAAATGTCGATGGCCTTGATGCGGTAGCGCGCAAGGAGTGCTGCGGCGACCGGGCCGCACATGAGTAGCGGCGCGCCATAGTTGTCGCGCGTCACCGAAAATTCGGCGGCGTCGATCTGCCCCAGCGCGGTCTCGCGCGGAAAGAGCTTGAGGCAGGCCTCCTTGGCGGCAAAGCGCGCCGCCAGGCTTGCCACGCGGCCCGGGCCCTCGCCGCTGTCGATCAACTCCTGCGGCGAAAACAACCTGGCGAGATCCGCTGCGGGAGTTTCCAGCAGCAAGCGCTCCATGCGCGCCATTTCGACCGTATCGATGCCGCAGCGGCGGTTCAAGGCCGCGGCACCCGTCATGGCCGCAATCGCCTCAGGCGGCACGCACGAGCAACGCCGCGTCGGTGCCACCGAATCCACGGCACAGGATCAACGCGATCTTGCTGCGTGATTTCTGCGACTGCGCGGACACCGACAGACCGGCGCAGTCCGGATCGAGTTCGCGGAGTGTGGCTACGCCCGGGACCACACCCTCAGCGAGTGCGGCGAGCGCCAGCGTCGCTTCGAGAATTCCCGCCGCTGCGATGAGGTGGCCGAACGACCATTTGAATGCCGTCACCGGTGGCGAGTCTCCCCCGAAAATGGTCCGGATCGCCGCGGCTTCCGACGCATCCGAGGGCCGCGTGCCGTTGCCGTGGGCGACGATCATTCCCACCTCACTCGCGTTGACCTTGGCATCGTCCAGCGCGGCCGCGATGGCACGCGCAAGTCCGTCGCCGTCGTCGCGAATCGCGAGCAGGCCGGTGGCCTCCGATGCATACCCGCCGCCCAGCACTTCGCCCAGGACCTTCGCGTTGCGGGCTGTTGCGGACGATTCCTGTTCCAGCACCAGCGCGCCCGCGCCTTCGCCGAAGACGCTGCCGTCGCGCGCGACGTCGAAGGGGCGCAACGTGTCCGTCGCAAGCAGTCCCAGGCGGTAGTAATACAGCACCATTTGCGGTTCGATCGGCGCATCGTGACCCACGGCGACGACGCGCTCCGCCTCGCCGTTGCGCAGCGCCTCCATGCCTTCGATCACGGCCAGCGACCCGCTGCAGCTGTGGTTGGTGATGCACGCGTTGCTGCCCTTCAGGCCGTACTTGATGCCGATATGCCCGAGCACGTTGTTCGGGAGCGAGCGCAGGAGCCACATCGGATTCACCGTATTGGCCAACTCGCGTCCAAATTCAGGCAGGCTGCCGTTCGCGGCGGTCAGCAATGGAAAATAGTCGTACTGGTTCTCGAAATTGCCGCTGCCCGAGCCGACATACACTCCGGTACGGTCGCTGAACGTCGCGGCGGCATCGGCCGCCAGCGTGTCGCGGTGGGAGACCAGGCCCGCGTCGGTAATCGCGCGGCCCGCCGCGTAGAGGCCGAACAGGTCGGTGCGCCGGATCAGCTTGTGCAGTTTCCGGTCGTCGACCATTTCGCGCGGATTGAAGTCGGCGACTTCCCCGGCCATCCGCGTCGGCCATTGCTGCACGTCCCATTGCTGAATCGGAGCGATCGACGAGCGGCCGGCGCGCACGCCGGCGAGGATTTCTCCCGGATTTTTTCCGCCGGAGCATACGGCGCCGGTGGCGGTGATCATGACGCGCGGCGTGCTCACGCGGGCTTCCGGGCCACGGCACGCGCCGCGGCGACGCCGTCAACTTCTTCGGGATTGCGCAGCACGATGCAACTGTTCGAGCCGCCGAATCCGAAGGAATTGGACATCGTCATGCGGATTCGCTGGCGTCGCGGCACGTCGCGCACGAAGTGGAGGTCGCAATCGGGATCGACTTCGTTCAGGTTCGCATTGATCGGCATGATGCCGTCGCGAATCGCGAGCGCGCAGATCGCGACTTCCACCGCGCCGGCGGCTGCTATCAGATGTCCCATCGTGCTCTTGGTCGAACTCACCGCGAGCTCCGCAACGCCCGCGCCGAAGACCGCCCGAATGGCAGCGCTCTCGCTGCGGTCATTCATGCCGGTGGATGTGCCATG
>JAYTIR010000126.1:0-3010 GCA_043731765.1 Burkholderiales bacterium | reverse complement strand
CGAATCCTGATGGCGCTTTTCCAGATCTCCGAACCCGGCGAGGCGCCCGCGCGGCAGCCGCGCAAGCGTGCGATCGGCATCGACCTCGGCACGACCAATTCGCTCGTGGCCACGGTTCGCAATGGCCTCGCGGTTGTGTTGCCCGACAGCGAAGGGCGTCCCCTGGTGCCCTCGATCGTCCGTTATGGGGAAAGCGGTGTCGAAACCGGCTACGCCGCGATGTCCCATCAGACCGACGATCCCCAGAACACGATAATTTCCGTCAAGCGCCTGATGGGCCGCGGACTGGCCGATCTCGCCGATGCGCGGCGGTTTCCCTATCGTTTCGTGGATGCGCCGGGCATGGTGAAGATCGGCACGCGCGCCGGCGTGAAGAGTCCGGTCGAGGTTTCGGCGGACTTGCTGCGGGCACTGCGCGATCGCGCGGAATCCTCGCTCGGCGGGCCGATTGACGGTGCGGTGGTGACGGTGCCGGCGTATTTCGACGATGCGCAGCGGCAGGCAACCAAGGATGCCGCGCAACTCGCGGGCCTGCCCATACTGCGCTTGCTGAACGAGCCGACTGCCGCAGCAATCGCGTACGGCCTGGACAACGCTTCCGAAGGGGTCTACGCCGTCTATGACCTGGGTGGCGGCACGTTCGACATTTCCATCCTGCGCCTTTCGCGTGGTGTATTCGAGGTGCTCGCGACCAACGGCGACTCCGCGCTGGGCGGCGACGACTTCGACCACCGGGTGTTCTGCTGGATCATCGAAGCCGCGAAACTGCCGCCGCTTTCGCCGTCGGACGCACGCCTGTTGTTGGTCAAGGCACGCGAGGCAAAGGAGAATCTGTCCGAGCACGAGACCGCTTCCATCGTGGCAACTTTGTCCGGCGGACAAACCGTCAACCTCACGCTGACCAAGGCGATCTTCACGGAGATCACCGGCAACCTCGTGGCCAAGACGCTGCGACCGGTCAAGCGCGCGCTGCGGGATGCGCAAATGAAGCCCGACGAAATCAAGGGCGTTGTATTGGTGGGTGGGGCCACGCGCATGCCGCAGGTGCGGCGCGCGGTCGCCGAGTTTTTCGGCCAGCCCCCGCTGACCAATCTCAATCCCGATGAGGTCGTCGCGCTCGGCGCGGCCGTCCAGGGGAACAAGCTCGCGGGAAACCGCGAACGCGACGACGACTGGCTGCTGCTCGACGTGATCCCGCTCTCCCTGGGACTCGAGACCATGGGCGAGCTCACCGAAAAGATCATTCCCCGCAATTCGACCATTCCAATCGCACGCGCCCAGGAATTCACGACGTACAAGGATGGCCAGACGGCGATGGCGATCCATGTCGTGCAGGGCGAACGCGAGAAAGTCGCCGATTGCCGTTCGCTCGCGAGGTTCGAGTTGCGCGGCATTCCGCCGATGGTGGCAGGGGCCGCGCGAATTCAGGTGACGTTTCAGGTCGACGCCGACGGTCTGCTCGATGTCGCCGCGCGGGAGCAGACAACGGGAATCGAGGCCACGATCACGGTCAAGCCTTCCTACGGTCTGACCGACGGTGAGATAGCGAAGATGCTGGCCGACTCGTTCGCGCATGCCACCGACGACATGCAGGCGCGCGCGCTGGCCGAAGCACAGGTGGAGGCCGACCAGATCGTCGTGGCGACAGAGACGGCGCTGGCAGTGGATGGAGAACTCGTCGGGGATGACGAGCGGGCCACGATCGATGTGGCGCTCATGAAACTGCGGCGTCTGCGTGACGGCACCGACCATCTTGCCTTGCGCGCGGCCGTCGAATCGTTGAACCACGCGACCGGCGAATTCGCGTCGCGGCGGATGGACCGTAGTGTCTCCCGCGCACTGACCGGCAAGCGCGTCGATGCGCTTTCGGGCTGATTTGCAATGCCCGAAATCGTCGTCCTCCCGCATTCCGAAATTTGTCCCGAGGGCAAGACTTTCGAGGCGCAATCCGGCATGTCGATTCTCGACAACCTGCTGGAGCACGACATCATCGTCGAACACGCGTGCGAGAAATCCTGTGCGTGCACGACCTGCCACGTGATCGTGCGCGAGGGTTTTGACACGCTGCCACCGTCATCCGAGGACGAGGACGACCTGCTCGATCGCGCGTGGGGCCTGACTCCGCTGTCGCGATTGTCATGCCAGGCCATCGTCGAAGACCGGAAGCTCGTGATCGAAATTCCCCGGTACACGATCAACCAGGTGAAGGAGGGGCGATGAAGTGGACTGATGTGAGCGAGATCGCGATCGCTCTCGCCGATGCGCATCCGGACGTCGACCCACGATTCGTGCGTTTTACCGATCTGCACCGATGGGTCTGCGCATTGGAGGGATTTTCCGACGATCCGGCGCGCAGCGGGGAAAAAATACTCGAGGCGATCCAGATGGCGTGGATCGACGAGGTATAGTACGAAATGAATCCCGTTCCGATCACCGCGCTCTACACGGGACTGCTGGCGCTGTTGCTGTTGGTGCTTGCGCTTCGTGTCATCCGCCTGCGCTGGAAATTGCGCGTCGGCATTGGCGATGGCGGGGACAAGTCGATGTCGAAGGCCATCCGGGTGCACGGCAACGCGACCGAGCATGTGCCGATCGCGCTGCTGCTGCTTCTGGTGGCCGAACTAGGTCATGCCGGTCCAACACTGCTGCATGCGTGCGGTATCGTGCTCGTCGTGGCGAGGATTCTGCATGCCTGGGGCCTCGGCCGTTCCATTGGCGCCTCGTGGCAGCGAATGGCAGGTACCGTCGGCACGGTGGGCGTGATCGTGACGCTTGCCGCCGTGGATATCGCGGCCTTCTTCCGCTAGCAGAAGAGGTTCAGCACGCCGTCCAGTCCGCAATGATCGATTGCGTGCGTCGCCTTGGCGCGCGCGATGGGCTTGGCGCGAAACGCTACCGAAACATCGGCCTCGGCAAACATCGGCAGGTCGTTCGCGCCATCGCCAAGGACGACGACCAGGCCCGACTTGCCGGCCAGTTCTCCCTTCAGGCGTCTCAGCATCCCCGCCTT
>JAYTIR010000125.1:0-2801 GCA_043731765.1 Burkholderiales bacterium | reverse complement strand
GCGCGGGGCAATCCGCTACGGGCTACGCCCTACGCGTCTTCCCCCGCGCGCACACCACTGCACCTGGGAGGTCAACGAAACACGCATCAACCTACACTTATCCACAGCCGACCATCATGCGGTCGGCATCCATCCCCGGGTCAATATTGGATCGGCGCGGTGGGTCAGATTTAGATCGGCGCCGACAACCAGTGCTCTCGATCAATCGTCCCGGTGCCGGAGGCGCGATCGGCACCAACGTCGTCGCCCAAGCCAGAAAAGACGGTCAAACGATTTTGTTTGCGCAAAATAGCGCACTTACCTTTCGTGCCGTTCTCGACCCGCAGCCGGTCTCTTACGACGCGCTCCGGGATCTGGTGCCACTCGGCACCACCTCACGCACGCCGATCATCCTCGCCGTGCGCAGCGACGCACCGTACAGGAATCTGGCGCAGCTCATCGAATACGCGAAAGAGAACCCGGGTCAGGTGCGCATTGGCCACCCTGGCTCCGGCTCAGTCGGTGATTTCTGCGTGCAATTGATAAACGCGCTCACGGGTGCCGAGCTCGTGCCGATTCCCTATGCCGGCGCTGCTCCCGCTATCGTGGCATTGCGCGGAGGACACATCGAAGGCGTCGTGCTGGCGCTCGGAGCCCTAAGCGCTCACATCAAGTCAGGCGCTTTCCAAGGTCTCGTCGCCTCGAGCCGATTCCCCGAGTTTGTCGACATCCCCACGATGCACGAGCTCGGCTATCAGGAGGAGCTGTTCGGCATTTGGTTTAGCTTTTTCGCACCTGCAGGGATTCCCGAAGATGCGAGGAAGGCCCTCGTCGGCGCGATCGAACAGGCTGCCAAGGCACCCGCCATCACGGCAAGTCTGGCGTTGCTCGGCATCCTGCAGAGCTACGCTACACCCGAGCAGACCGCCGCCGAGATCCGCACGGAGTCCAAGCGGGTGGGCGCGATGGCCAGGAAGACCGGTTTGGTAAAATAAAGCCGGTAATGCTGGCGACGAAAGAGATCTATTGCGGCAGGGCTGCGGCGGCGGCGCGCGCGTCCGGTACCACGTCGTAGGAATAAAGACGTTTGCGGAATTCGGCGTGCGCGCCGAGCTGTGTGTCGCGGACACTGAGATCGGCGTCGGCCGAATCGAGACGCAGTCCATTCTGCCGGGCGCCCAGCTGAATCTCCGCCACCCGTTCGCGGCGCAATCGCTCGTAGGCCAACAGCGACGCCGGGACGGCCACGCTGTCCACCTGTGCCAGGATCGTCGCCAGCGCCATGCCGTCCTCGATCGACTGGTTGGCCCCCTGACCTAAATGCGGCAGCATCGGATGTGCCGCGTCCCCGAGCAGCGTCAGCCGGCCTTTGGTCCAGGTGGTTAATGGCTCACGGTCGTAGAGTGCCCAACGAAATGTCTTGTCGACCTGCTGCAGCAAGTTCCCAATGCGCGGATCCCAACCTTCGAACTCGCGGCGCAGAACCGCTGGATCCCCGGGCGCGGACCACGATTCCTTCATTTCCTCATCGGTCGGCACGAAACCGACGTAGTTGACCATCGTTCCGTGACGAACCGGGAAGACCAGGAAGTGCCTGGACGGACCGGCCCACATTTGCCAGCGGTCCATCGGCCAGTTCGGCAGCCGCTCGCGCGCGACCAGGCCTCGATAAGAAATCGTGCCGTGAAAGACGGGCTTCGAGGGCGTAGAAACGTAAGAGCGCAGTTCGGAGTGAATTCCGTCGGCGGCAACCACAAGGTCGGCCTCGGCGGTGACGCCGTTGGCGAACTCGACGCGGGCGCCATCGACGGTCTGCTCGAAGCCGATCGCTCGGTGGCCGGTATGGACGATCCTGGCCGGCAGGTTGGCAGCGAGGAAATCGACGAAGTCGGCGCGGTGCATGCCAAAGGTCGCGTTCCAGCCGGAGGCGTCCGTCACCTGCACTGGAGCGATCGGCGTACCGTCGTGCCGAAAGTAGCGCGAGCCCGGCCCGACTCGAGCCCCCCATGTCTCGACGGCGGGCCCGAGACCCACACGCTCAAGGTGGCGCACCGCGTTCGGTGTCAAAAAGACGCCAGCGCCGACCTCACCGAGTGCGGACGCCTGTTCATAGACCGAAACGCGCAGCCCCTGTCCGATCAGCGCATTGGCGGCGAACAAGCCGCCAATGCCGCCTCCGACGATCACGACGTTTGGGCGGGATGCCACATCAACTCACTCGGAACGGGTTCAACACGGCATTGTGCGTGTGACATGCATAGGGTGGCGGGGAGTGATTGCGATCAGAGTCACTGTGGAACTCTACGTGGACCGAGGCGATTCGCTCGGAGCCCAGCATTTCTCCCTCTTCGCCAAAGCTCACTCGCACTGGTGTCCGTTGCTTGGGGTCTCGGTCGAGCTGGAGCCGCTGTCGGCGCCCTTCAGGCGGGGGTTTGAGGTGAGGCATTCTCGGGAGGCATGATCTCCGAGGGCGGCCCGTGTACTAAATCGGAACGGACTCGATCGCACAGTACGGACCCTCCAATGCCAGCAAGGCGGTGATTTGAAGCCTTGCGGCGTCGAGCAGTTCCCGATACTGCGTCTCGGTCCGCTCACACCCGCCCGTGCCAACAAGCATGTTGAGGTCCGACCGTGCAATGCCCTGATCGTGCGGCGAATCACAGAAGTGCTGCGGTGCGATTCGCTCGATGACGAATAGCTTGGCGTTCGGTGCCATCACGTGGCGGCAGTTGCGAAGAATTTGCACCGCTTGATCGTCATCCCAATCGTGCAGAACGCTCTTGAGAAGATAGCCATCTGCTCCACCAGGAACCGAGTCGAAG
>JAYTIR010000124.1:0-11240 GCA_043731765.1 Burkholderiales bacterium | reverse complement strand
CTTGACGACCGGACGCTCGAGGCGCGGTTCGTCATTGCCGATGGCTATTACCTGTATCGCGACAAATTCAAATTCGCGGTCACGCCGGACGGCGCGGTCCTGGGCTCGCCGGATATGCCCGCCGGCAAGATCAAGACCGACCAATTCTTCGGAACGGTGGAGACCTACCGCGGGACGGTGGTCATGAAGTTGCCGCTATCCGGCGCGGCGGCCGGGCAAACGGTCGTTTTGGCGGCCGACTCGCAAGGCTGCGCAGATGTTGGTGTTTGCTATCCCCCGTCGCGACAAAAGGTCAGCCTTCCGCTGCTCGCCACGGGAGCCGGTCCGGGAGCCTTGGTCGACGCGACCCCTCCGAAAAAGAACTGGTTCAAGTAGGCTCCTCCGCCCGCGGCGCTGGTCGGGTCTGATCGTGGGTGCAAGCACACACTTCACAGCATTTTGACCATGCAGAAGACATTCGCCAAGTGGGCCAGTGTCGCGAGCGTCGCTTTGGCGGCGCTGGCCGCCGGGTTGTATTTCGGCTCCGATGCGCCACGGGAACGGCCGAAAGCCCTGATGGAATTGACCTTGCCGGACGTCGACGGCCGGGAGCAGCGCCTGGATCAATGGAAAGGCAAGGTGATGGTGGTAAATTTCTGGGCCACGTGGTGCGAACCCTGCCGCGAAGAGATGCCGGAATTCGTCAAGGCGCAAGAAGCATTTGGCAGCAAAGGCCTGCAATTTGTAGGCATCGCCATCGATCAGCCCGATAAAATACGTCAATTCTCGCAGGAGATTAAGCTCAACTACCCCTCGCTGGTGGGCGGTTATGGGGCGCTCGAGCTCTCAAAGACGCTCGGCAACAAGATTATGGCCCTTCCATTCACTCTGATCGTCGATCGCGAGGGCGGAGTCGTGTATGCCCAGATGGGCCCTTTGAAGCCCGGCAAGCTAGACGCCATTGTTGCTAAATTGCTCTGAACAACGCTAATTTTTAGCCTAAAAGACGTTATATTATTCTAAAATCTCGTAACGTCACCTAATCAAGATTGGACTGACTGCCGCGCAATGAGAGAGTTTGCGTGGGCACGGCGCAGCGTGCACAGGACGATCGTTCGGTCGCTATTCTCCCGTTATCGCTGGACAATTTGACGTCATCTCCGGCAAACTTCGGCCACTCAAAACCAACTTGCGCGCGATGAAACCCATTCCACGCAAATCAGCCGGTGCTTCCGGCAAATCGAGCCCGGGACCGGCCACCATACTGGTCCTCCATGGGCCGAACCTGAACCTTCTGGGGACCCGGGAACCTGCCGTCTATGGCCACGACACCCTCGCGGACGTCAATCGGCCCCTCCTGGCGCAGGCCAAGGCCGCGGGCGTGCGCCTGGAGACATTCCAGAGCAACCACGAGGGGGCGCTGATCGATCGCGTCCATGCGGCGCGGACGGAAGGCGTCCGATTCATCGTCATCAACCCGGCCGGGTTCACCCATACCAGCGTTGCGTTGCGCGACGCGCTGGCGGGCGTGGACATTCCGTTCATTGAAGTGCACCTCACCAACGTGCACGCCAGGGAACCGTTCCGTCACCATTCGTTTTTCTCCGACAAGGCAGTAGGAACGATCGTCGGCCTGGGCCCGCGTGGTTACGAATTCGCACTCGCTTACGCGTTGGCCCGTTTGGAAGGATAGGTCGACATGGACCTGCGCAAATTGAAGACACTGATCGAGCTGGTCGAGACCTCCGGCATCGCAGAGCTCGAAATCCAGGAAGGCGAGGAGCGTGTGCGCATCACGCGAGCAATTGCCTCGGCGGCGAGTGCGCATCCCGTGATGTTGCACACGACGCATCATGGCGCGACGGCTTCCCCGGCGCCATTGCCTGCGGCGGCCGGTGCAACGACAGAATCGCCGCCCGCGGTGCCCGAGGGTCATCAGGTGAAAAGCCCGATGGTGGGCACGTTCTACCGGTGCGCAACTCCCGGAGCGAATCCGTTCGTCGAAATCGGCGACACCGTCGCGGAGGGTGCCACGCTGTGCATCATCGAGGCAATGAAGCTCATGAACGAGATCGAGGCCGACAAGGCGGGTGTCATCAAGGCCATCCTCACGGAGAACGGCCAGCCCGTCGAATTCGGTCAGCCCCTGTTTCTCATTGGTTGAAACGCCCGAGCGGCGACGAAGTCCCTTCGGCCATCCCACCAGCCGGGCCACGTGCGCGGAATGGCCGGCGCATGAAGTCCGCACAGAATTCTCCATGATTGATCGTTGAATGCCCCCAGCCAAGAACGTGGCGACCAAAGCCTCGGACAAACTGTTCGACAAGATCCTGATCGCCAACCGCGGCGAGATCGCGTTGCGCATCCAGCGGGCATGCCGCGAACTCGGCATCAAGACCGTCGTGGTCTACTCCGAGGCGGATCGCGATGCGAAATATGTCAGGCTCTCCGACGAATCCGTCTGCATCGGGCCCGCACCGTCCGCGCAGAGTTACCTGCACGCGCCCGCGATCATCGCCGCGGCGGAGGTGACCGACGCGCAGGCGATTCACCCGGGATACGGTTTCCTTTCCGAGAACGCCGATTTCGCCGACAAGGTCGAGAAGTCCGGCTTTGTGTTCATCGGTCCGCGCGCAGACACGATCCGCCTGATGGGCGACAAGGTCAGCGCCAAGGCCGCGATGCTGAAGGCGGGCGTGCCTTGCGTGCCGGGTTCGGAGGGCGCGCTGCCCGAAGAGTCGAAGGAAGTGGTGCGCATGGCGCGAGCCACGGGTTACCCGGTCATCATCAAGGCGGCCGGTGGCGGCGGCGGGCGCGGCATGCGCGTGGTGCACACGGAAGCGGCGTTGCTGCCAGCGGTTGCGCTGACCCGTGCCGAGGCCCTGTCGGCCTTCGGCAACGCCACCGTCTACATGGAAAAGTTTCTCACCAATCCACGCCACATCGAGATCCAGGTGCTGGCCGACGAACACAAGAACGCGGTGTACCTGTTCGAACGCGACTGCTCGATGCAGCGCCGGCACCAGAAGATCATCGAGGAGGCGCCGGCGCCCGGCCTCAACCAGCGCGCACTCACGCGCATTGGCGAGCGCTGCGCGGATGCCTGTCGCCGGATCGGCTATCGCGGCGCGGGGACGTTCGAATTCCTGTACGAAAACGACGAGTTTTTCTTCATCGAGATGAACACGCGCGTGCAAGTCGAGCATCCCGTGACCGAGCTCATCACCGGCATCGACATCGTGCAGCAGCAGATCTTCATCGCCGCGGGGCGCAAGCTCCTGTTCCGGCAACGCGATATCGTGAAGAAAGGACACGCGATCGAGTGTCGGATCAACGCCGAGGACCCGTATTCGTTCGTGCCTTCTCCGGGCCGCATCACGTCCTATCACGCGCCGGGCGGCCCCGGGATTCGTGTCGATTCGCATGTCTACCAGAATTATTTCGTGCCGCCCAACTACGACTCGATGATCGGCAAGGTGATCGCATACGGAGACACGCGCGAGCAGGCGATGGCGCGGATGCGCATCGCGCTGTCCGAAATGGTCGTCGAGGGGATCAAGACCAACATCCCCTTGCACCAGGAATTGCTGCTCGACGACGCGTTCCTGCGCGGCGGCACGTCGATCCACTTCCTCGAAGAGCGGATGGCCAAGAGAAAAGTGGCCAGCTGAAATTTTGAGCTACGTCGCCCTCCGCTTCGACGCTCCGGCAGAGGATGTGGAAGCGTGGTCCGACGCGCTGCTCGCGGCAGGCGCGTTGTCGGTCGACGTCTCCGATCCCGCCGCGGGCACGCCGGACGAAACCCCCCAGTATGGCGAACCGGGAGAGCCTGGCGAACAGCTCTGGCCGGTTTCGCGACTGTCCGCGCTGTTCGCGCCGGACACCGACTCGAACGCCGCATTGCGCAGCGCGGCCGAGGGAATCGCCCTGCCAGCGCCACCCCACGATACGCACATCGTTGCCGAGCAGGATTGGGTGCGCACGACACAGGCGCAATTCGGTCCGATCCGGATCGCCCGGGATTTCTGGATCGTGCCGTCGTGGGCGCAGGCGCCCGAACCCGACGCACTCAATCTGCGCCTCGACCCGGGCCTCGCATTCGGTACGGGTTCGCATCCGACCACGTGCCTGTGCCTCGAATGGATGCGCATGCACGTCCGGGGCGGCGAGTCGCTGCTCGACTACGGGTGTGGCTCGGGCATCCTGGCTATCGCCGGCGCGCGCCTCGGTGCTGGCCGTGTGGTCGGCACGGACGTCGATCACCAGGCAATGCGCGCGAGCGAAGACAACGCGCGTGCGAATGACGTCTCGGCGACCTTTGTCCTGCCTGACGCGCTCGCGCCGGGGATCTTCGATATCGTCGTGGCGAATATCCTGGCCAATCCACTTACGCTGCTGGCGCCGGCACTCGCGATGCGCGTGCGCCCGGGCGGCCGCATCGCGCTTTCGGGCATTCTCGAAGCGCAGGCCGACGTGGTCGCCGCAGTCTATGCGCGCTGGTTTAATATCGGGACATGGAAGGTTCACGACGGGTGGGCGTTGCTCGCCGGGGAACGACGCGGGAACGAAGGTCCGCGCTGAATCGGCAGGTTTTGAAAACATAGGGGAGATGCTGATCCGGAGCCGCGGGCAACTGTGGTTTCAATCCGGCGCAAATCATGGCGGACGAACTCTATACACGCTGTCCAGGCTGCAAGACGATTTTTCGCGTGATGGAATCCCAGCTCGCGTTGCGCGAAGGTCAGGTTCGCTGCGGACATTGCCGCACGGTATTCAACGGCCGCGAGCAACTGATCTCGCTGGCGCCGCCTGCAGCTGGCGAGCAGGAATTCGACGAACTCGCGCAAGGACCGCCTACTGTCACGTTGCGCAGCGCACGTGCGCTCGACCCGCCGCCGCCCCCGGATCCCGAGCCCGATTTGCCGGAAGACGATTATGAAAACCGGTTTGCGTGGGAGAAAACCCCCCCGAGGCGGTCGCTCACTGCGCTGCATGCGACGTTGATTCCGGTTCTCATACTGGGACTCGTTGCGCAGTCGGTGTTTCATTTTCGCGATGCGATCGCCGCGAACTGGCCGGGCACGAAACCGCTGTTGACGAAAGTGTGCGCGGCGGCCGGATGCACGATCCGCCCGCTCAATGACGTCGACGTCCTCACCATCGATGCTTCGGATCTCCAGCGCGATCAGGCGCATCAGGGCTTGCTGGTCCTCACCGCGACGTTGCGCAACCGGGCGCGGTATGCGATCGGGTATCCGTACCTGGAGTTGTCGCTGACAGGTACACAAGAGGCCAGCGGCAAGATCCCGACCGTTGCCCGGCGCGTTCTTGCGCCATCGGACTACGCGGGCGGCACGACCGATCTGGATGCTGGAATGCCCCCAAACCGGGAATTCCTGGTCAAGTTGTTCATCGACGCCAGTTCAACCACGCAGGAAGGTTACCTCCTGTACCCGTTTTATCCTTGAGTTTGGCCACGATCCCTTGGGCAGCGCTTTGGCGTGCTGCACAGCAGGGAAAATGCGTGTCAGGCGACGGCCCGTTCGCACCAATAGAGCACAAACGCTCTGGCAAGCCGCCTCGTCCTGGTGCAAAATGGCATTCGTGAGCGCGTAACCGGGCAGGAAACCCTCTGGAAACCGCAGGTTGCGGTGCGGCGATGGATGGCATGGTTCTCGCTATTTATCCGACGCTCGATTTCGCGCAGCAGCATCCTCTTTTCGTCAAAACGCATCAGGAGATTTGCATGGCAACACCCGCCGACGTGCTGAAAATGATCAAAGACAAGGAGGTCAAGTTTGTCGACCTCCGGTTCACGGATACCCGCGGCAAGGAACAGCACGTCTCGGTGCCGGCCAGACAATTCACCAACGACAAGTTCGAGTCCGGCCATGCGTTCGACGGTTCGTCGATCGCGGGCTGGAAGGGCATCCAGGCATCCGACATGCTGCTGATGCCGGATCCGGCGACCGCCAACATTGATCCGTTCATGGACGAGACCACGCTGCTCATTACCTGCGACGTGATCGAGCCGTCCGATGGCAAGGGCTACGAACGCGACCCACGCTCGCTGGCCAAGCGCGCCGAGGCCTACCTCAAATCCACCGGCCTGGGCGATACCGCGTATTTCGGTCCGGAGCCCGAATTCTTCATCTTCGATTCCGTCGAGTGGTCGGTCGACATGTCGGGCAGTTACTGCAAGGTGTTCTCGAGCGAGGCCGCATGGTCATCCGCCGAGAAGTTCGAAGGCGGCAACATGGGCCACCGCCCGACCGTCAAGGGCGGCTATTTTCCGGTGCCGCCCGTCGATCAGTTGCAGGACATCCGCTCGGCGATGTGTCTCGCGATGGAGCAGATGGGCGTCGAAGTGGAAGTCCACCACCACGAGGTCGCGAACGCCGGCCAATGCGAGATCGGCACCAAGTTCGAGACACTCGTGAAGCGCGCCGACTGGCTGCAGATACTCAAGTACTGCGTGCACAACACCGCGCACGCGTACGGCAAGACGGCGACCTTCATGCCCAAGCCCATCGTCGGCGACAACGGCTCGGGCATGCACGTCCACCAGTCCATCTGGAAAGACGGCAAGAACATGTTTGCCGGCGACGGCTACGCCGGCCTGTCAGAAATGGCGCTCTACTACATCGGCGGCGTCATCAAGCACGCCAAGTCGCTCAATGCGATCACCAATCCGGGCACCAACTCCTACAAGCGGCTGGTTCCGGGCTTCGAAGCGCCGATCAATCTCGCATATTCCGCACGCAATCGTTCGGCTGCGATCCGCATTCCCTATGTTTCTAATCCGAAGGGCCGCCGCATCGAAGTCCGCTTCCCGGATCCGACTTGTAACCCGTATCTCGCGTTCTCGGCGATGATGATGGCCGGACTCGACGGAATCCAGAACAAGATCCACCCGGGCGACCCGATGGACAAGAACCTCTACGACCTCGAGCCCGAGGAGGCGGCGAAGGTTCCCCATCCTTGCGCGTCGCTCGACGAAGCGCTCGATCATCTGGACCGCGACCGCGAATTCCTGATCCGTGGCGGCGTGTTCACCAACGACATGCTCGATGGTTACATTGCACTGAAGATGGAGGAAGTCACGCGGTTCCGGATGACGACCCATCCGGTCGAGTACGACATGTATTACAGTTTGTAAGCCGGCCGCGACGTCAGCGCCCGGTGCGGCGCGAGCGTTATATGGAGTGCGAGGGGCGGGCCGCAATCCCGCCCCTTTTGCTTCTCGTTCGCGATAGGTACACTCGGCCGCTATGCCAAGAAATGGTCCCCATGTCGGAAAACGGTGCACCCATGCGCCTGTATGGTGCCGAATCGCAATGCTCACCCTGCTGTGGGGGGCGGGCAGTTGCGCGTTCGGGGTCACGCTTGCCGAGAAGGGCCGCGAGTCCGGTTGCGTCAACAAACCCGTTGCAATTACCAGCGGATTCTACAAATGCTCCACGACCACGGGCGGCGAGGCGTTCTTCAACGTTCCCGGTGCCGTGGAAACGCGTGGCGCGGACAACGGCGGCTCAAAGGCCACAACGACGCCGACGCCCCAAGGCTTTCAACGGGTCGACCCGGCAACGCAGAAAGGCCGCGACGACGTGCGCCGCAAGGTGCTCGGCGAAGAGCTTGGCGCCGAGGAACAGCTGCTGGTCGAGTCACGTGCCGCCTATGCCAACGGGGCGCCCGTCCCTCTGCCGGAAGAGCAGGCCAACGCCGACAAATACCGTGAACGCATTGCGCGCTTGCGGCAGGCGGTGCAATTGCACGAGCGCAATATCGAAGCGCTCAAGAAGGAACTCGGCAATACCAAGTGACGCGTTGGTCCTGGAGCACAAACTTCCGGCCGCGCATGCGATTTCCGTCGGTGCGTGCACTGAGCACCTTGTCGGCGCGAAATTTGCTTTTCCATTGAGAATCCGTCGCGAACGCGAAATGCATTCGCGCGAAGCATTGCCGTGAAATTACGCCTCTTCCCGTCATCCGCCGCCGCGTCGATACCGGCATATCCCGGACTGGAGCTGCTGGCGGCCGCAGTGCTTATGTTGCGCAATGACGGGCGAGTCAGCTACGCGAATCCGGCGGCCGAGAACCTGTTCGAACTGTCGCGGCCGAAGATCGTCGGACACACGCCGGGTGAACTCTTTGGCGATTGTCCGGCGCTGCTGGCGGCGATCGGCAAGGCCGTGTTGCGTGGCGCCTCCTATACCGAGCAGGAGCTGGAGCTCGGCGTCAGCGGAAAGCCGAAGCTGCATCTCACCTGCACCGTTTCTCCGGTGGACGCGAGCGATGGCGCGCTGCTGCTTGAATTCCGCCACATCGACCAGCAGTTGAAGATCGCGCGCGAGGAACGCCTGCAGGAGCAGCAGCAGGCCAACCGCGACTTGATCCGGAGCCTGGCGCACGAAATCAAGAACCCGTTGGGGGGCATCCGCGGTGCAGCGCAACTGCTCGAGGGCGAACTCGATCGCCCGCACCTGATCGAGTACACGCAAGTCATCATCGGCGAAGCGGACCGGCTGCAGTCGCTCGTGAACCGCCTGCTGACGCCGCATCGCCTGCCCGCCTATCGGCGCACCAACATCCACGAAATCCTGGTGCGCGTGCGCAGCGTGGTGCAGGCGGAATTCCCCGCGATCAGCGTGATCTCCGATTTCGACATCAGCCTGCCTGAGTTCGAGGCCGACCCGGAACAGTTGACGCAGGTCGTTCTCAACATCGCACGCAATGCCGCGCAGGCGTTGTCCGCGGCGACGACAAATCCCGAAATTCGCCTGACCACGCGAGTGGCGCGCGGGGTGACGCTGGCGAAGAGGCGTTATCGTCTCGCGCTGGCCTTGTCGATTGAGGACAACGGACCCGGAATTCCGCCGGAGATCCGGGACCGAATCTTCTATCCGCTCGTATCCGGCCGCGAGGGTGGCAACGGACTCGGGCTCACGATCGCCCAGACCTTCGTGACCCAGCAAAACGGCACGATCGAATGGGAAAGCATGCCGGGACGCACGGTCTTTACGATCCTGCTGCCGCTGGAAATGACGCGGCCTTTGACAAGGGAATAGCAAACGCGATGTACGCCTACGACCATGACGCGCCGCGCGACGAGGGCATGAAGGACGTCTGGATTGTCGACGACGACCGGTCGATTCGCTGGGTCCTCGAAAAGGCGCTGGCGCGGGAAGGGATTCCGTTCAAGACCTTTGCCACCGCATTCGAGGTGCTGCAGGCGCTGGGTGTCAGCCAGCCGCAGGTGCTGGTGTCCGACATCCGCATGCCGGGCGAATCCGGACTGGCGCTGCTCAACAAGGTGAAGGAGCGCTATCCACAGATCCCGATCATCATCATGACGGCGTACTCGGACCTGGATAGCGCGGTCGCAGCGTTTCAGGGCGGCGCATTCGAATACCTGCCGAAGCCATTCGACATCGAACACGCGCTGGCACTGATCCGGCGCGCCACGAATGAAACGCCGGTAGCGTCGCAGGCGGCGGCCGCGACGGCGGGAGCACCCGAGATCCTGGGCCAGGCGCCGGCGATGCAGGAGGTGTTTCGTGCGATCGGTCGACTGTCGCAATCGAATGCGACAGTCCTGATCACGGGCGAGTCCGGCACCGGAAAGGAACTCGTCGCGCGCGCGTTGCACCGACACAGCCCACGCGAGGCGGGACCCTTCGTCGCCATCAACACGGCCGCGATTCCGAAGGACCTGCTCGAATCGGAGCTATTCGGCCACGAACGTGGATCGTTCACCGGTGCGCAAGCGCTGCGTCGCGGGCGCTTCGAGCAGGCCGACGGAGGCACGTTGTTTTTAGACGAGATCGGCGACATGCCGCCCGACCTGCAGGTGCGCTTGCTCCGCGTGCTGGCCGACGGCGAGTATTACCGCGTCGGCGGGCATGCGCCGCTGCGCTCGAATGTGCGCATCATCGCGGCGACGCACCAGAATCTGGAAGAGCGCGTGCGGCAGGGCTTGTTCCGCGATGACCTGATGCATCGCCTCAACGTCGTGCGCCTGCGCCTGCCGCCTTTGCGCGAGCGGCCGGACGACGTGGCGCCCCTGGTGCGCCATTTCCTGCAGAAGAGCGCGCGGGACCTGGCGGTCGAGCCGAAGTTGGTCACCGCGGACGCGTTGAAGGCGCTGGCGGCGTTCGCGTTTCCGGGCAATGTCCGGCAGCTGGAGAACATCTGCCACTGGCTTACGGTCATGGCGCCCGGACAGCGCGTCGACGTGGCCGATTTGCCGCCGGAGGTCCTTGATGCGCCGGCAGACGCAGGCGCGCCCGGCGACATTGGTTGGCAGCAATCGCTCGACCGCGAACTCGCGCAGGCTCTGGCGCGCGGAGAACGCAACGTCGGCGATCGGCTCGAGCAGGAGTTCGAGAAGACGCTGATCCGGCGCGCGCTCATGCATACCGGCGGCCACCGCATGGAAGCCGCCGCGTGGTTAGGCTGGGGGCGCAACACGTTGACGCGCAAGATCCAGGAACTGGGACTCGAGCCGGAGCTGAAAAAAGGCGAGCGGGGCTGACCGCGGATTCATGGCTCCGGCGGTGGTCTGGCACCCGCGTTCGCGCGCGCATTTCCACCTGCCGCTACAAGGATCAAAGGTCACATCGGCGACGCGCCCGGCCCGTGCAATGTCCGCTCGACCATTTCCTCGATGACAACATCCGGCTTTTCGCGCTCGATCAGCGCCGGGTCGAGCTTCCGGCTGGACACGAAAAGGACCCGGGAGAAATTTTCCGCGAGCATCGGGATCAGCGGGATCGCCATCGAATCGCGATAGACGATGGCGCGCGGCAGGCCGGGCCGGTTGCAGAGGTAGGTCTCGACACCGGAAAGCGGATCGGCAGCGACAGGCTTGGCGCAGCGGCTGCCGGTGTCGCCAAGTATCTTGCCGAGCGGCGCGACGTCCTCCTCGCGAATGTGCCCAGGCAATCCCAGCATGGCGATGAGATCGCCGCTGTAAAAATCGACGCCGGGAATGTAGGCCGGGCGCTGCGGTGGAACGATTCCCGGCAGCCGATCCGGCGGCAATGTGCGTTGCACCTCGCGCATGATCGCGTCGTAGCCAACCAGGGCGCCATTGTAATTCCAGTGCGAGTCCGTCCGGTAATAGACACGGTCGTGCGCCTTCGCGGCACGTAGCGCCGGACGGAGGTCGATGAACGCTACGCGGTTGTCCGCGCGCATCGCAGCGGCCACGCGGTCGTAGGGCGAGGGCTCGACTGATTTGATTACCCACTCCGGCAGGT
>JAYTIR010000123.1:0-1926 GCA_043731765.1 Burkholderiales bacterium | reverse complement strand
CGCAGCGCGCGCACGTCGTTGATCATGTCCGCACCTGCGGTCAACGCCGCGCGCATGACGGCCGGCTTGACCGTGTCCACACTCACCCGCATTCCTTCGCGGGCAAGCGCTTCGACCAGAGGGATGACGCGTTCCAGTTCGACGTCCTCCCGCACCGGGAGTGCGCCGGGCCGGGTCGATTCACCACCGATGTCGATGATATCCGCGCCGTCCGCCACCATTCGGCGCGCGTGATCGAGCGCTTGTTCGCGGTCGAAAAACTTTCCACCGTCGGAAAACGAATCCGGCGTGACGTTGAGGATGCCCATCACGCGCGGGCGTGCCAGTTCCAGCCGTTGTTCGCCGAAGCGCAGGTATGCGGCGCTCATCGCATCGGCCGCTCCGTCACGTAAAAAAAACGGGCCCCGCCGCGCGTGGGCCCGGGTCCACTAGAAGTTTTCAGGCAGGATTGGCGGACGGTGCCGCATCCGGATTGGCGGTCGTGCCACCCGACGACGGCCCGGCCGCCGGTTGCGTCGGCTTGGGCGGGCGCGGTGGCTTGCCGGCCATGATGTCGGCGATCTGGTCGGAGTCAATCGTCTCGAGTTCAAGCAGCGCCTTGGCCATCGCCTCGACCTTGTCGCGATTGTCTTCCAGGAGTTTTCTCGCGACGGCGTACTGCTGGTCGATGATCTTGCGGATTTCCTGGTCGACCTTCTGCATCGTCGCCTCGGACACGTTCTTCTGTGTCGTGATCGACCGGCCGAGGAAAATCTCTCCTTCGTTTTCTCCATAAACCATCGGGCCGAGCTCGTCCGACATGCCGTAGCGCGTGACCATGTTGCGCGCGATCTCCGTGGCGCGCTCGAAGTCGTTCGAGGCTCCCGTGGTCATCTGATTCATGAACAATTCTTCCGCGATGCGGCCACCGAACAGCACCGAGACCATGTTCAGCATGTGATTGCGGTCCATGCTGTAGCGATCCTGCTCCGGGAGCTGCATCGTCACGCCCAGCGCGCGCCCGCGCGGGATGATCGTGACCTTGTGCACCGGGTCGGTCTTGGGCAGCAGCACCGCCACGATGGCGTGGCCGGACTCGTGGTACGCGGTGTTGCGGCGTTCCTCTTCCGGCATCACGAGCGAGCGCCGTTCGGCGCCCATGATGATCTTGTCCTTGGCGCGCTCGAAGTCGTGCATGTCGACCAGGCGCTTGTTCGAGCGGGCAGCGAACAGCGCCGCCTCGTTGACGAGGTTGGCGAGGTCAGCGCCCGACATTCCCGGCGTGCCGCGCGCGATGATGTCGGCCTTCACGTCGGGCGACATCGGCACCTTGCGCATGTGCACCAGCAGGATCTGCTCGCGGCCGCGGATATCGGGCAGCGGCACCACCACCTGGCGGTCGAAGCGGCCCGGGCGCATCAACGCCGGGTCGAGCACGTCCGGCCGGTTGGTCGCGGCAATGACGATGACGCCCGCATTGCCCTCGAAGCCGTCCATTTCCACCAGCAGCTGGTTGAGCGTCTGCTCGCGTTCGTCGTTGCCCCCACCCAGGCCGGCGCCGCGTTGCCTGCCTACCGCGTCGATTTCATCGATGAACACGATGCACGGCGCGTTCTTCTTCGCCTGCTCGAACATGTCGCGCACGCGCGCCGCGCCGACGCCGACGAACATCTCGACGAAGTCCGAACCGGAGATCGAGAAAAACGGAACCTTGGCCTCGCCCGCAATGGCCTTTGCGAGCAGCGTCTTGCCGGTGCCCGGGGAACCGACCATCAGCACGCCGCGCGGAATGCGGCCGCCGAGCTTCTGGAACTTGGAGGGGTCGCGCAGGAACTCGACCAGTTCGGCGACTTCCTCCTTCGCCTCGTCGCAGCCGGCCACATCCGCGAACGTGATGGTGTTGTTCGCCTCGTCAACCATCCGGGCCTTGCTCTTGCCGAACGAAAA
>JAYTIR010000122.1:0-7880 GCA_043731765.1 Burkholderiales bacterium | reverse complement strand
TCCGCGCGAAGCATGACGACCGAGCGCATCGCTGACGCGAGATCGAAACGCAGGACGTCGGCCTTGGGCTGCAGGCTCGCGGGAAACGACCAGTGGGTGGATTCGGCCATGACACGTCAAAGCCGGTGATTGCGACATGTCCGGAATAACTTATGGTTGCGGCAATGTCAACCCGAGATGATAGATCGCGCCGGCCTCGCTGGATCGCCGTCTTACTATCCTGTCCAGCCGAGATGGCTCAGAAAGTCGCGCGTGCGCTCGGTCGTGGGCGCATCGAAGATCTGTTCCGGCGGCCCCTGCTCGACGATGCGGCCCGCATCGAATACGGCGACCCAGTCGCCCACGCGCCGCGCGAACGACATTTCGTGCGTGACCACAACCATGGTCATGCCCTCGTCGGCAAGCGTTTTCATCACGCTCAATACCTCGCCGATCGTTTCGGGGTCAAGCGCGGACGTGGGCTCATCGAATAGCATCACGTCCGGTTCCATCGCCAGCGCGCGCGCGATGGCGACGCGTTGCTGCTGCCCGCCCGAAAGCGCGGCCGGATAGCTGGGCGCCTTGTCGGAGAGGCCCACCTTTGCAAGCATCGCGGTTGCGCGCCGATCGGCCTCGACTTTGCCCATGCGCTGCACCGTGCGCGGGCCTTCGGCGACGTTTTCCTGCGCGGTCAGGTGTGGAAACAGTTCGAAGCTCTGGAACACCATGCCCATGCGCTGGCGCACCGCACGCAGGGCGCGCTCGTCCCGTGGCAACTTTGCGCCCTCGAACTCGATCTCGCCCCCCTCGATGGATTCCAGGCCGTTCGTGCACCGGAGCAGTGTGGATTTGCCGGAACCCGACGGACCGATCAGGCATACTACTTCGCCGGCATGCACGTCGAGATCCACTCCGGAGAGCGCCTGAAAGCTGCCGTAACGCTTGACCACGCCGCGATAGCGGACGATGGTCGCGCCTGTGCTCATCGCGCGCCAGGGATTTGTGACGGCGCTGCTCATTCAGTGACCGCAAAGCGCCGCTGGATCCAGTCGGCGAGCTTGGCCTGCGGATAACCCAGCAGCCAGTAGATCGCCGCCATGGCGGTGAGCATTTCGAGCACCCGGTAGGATTGCGCGCGAATCTGCATCGCCACGTAGGCGAGTTCGGTGACCGCGATCACCGAAACCAGCGACGTGTCCTTGAACAACGAGACCCAGGTACTCGCGAGGACCGGCAGGATGCGCCGCAGCGCCTGCGGCACGACGACCCGGCGCAATGCCTGCGCGCGACTCATGCCGAGCGCCATCGCGGCCTCGACCTGGCCACGGCGGATCGAGTTGATGCCGGCGCGAAACGTCTCCGCGTTGTATGCCGTGACGTTGAGTGCGAGCGCCGCGAGCCCCGTCGCCAGCGGCGGCAGCCCGAGGCCAGTCATGATTGGCAGTACATAGAATGCCCAGTACACGACGAGAATCAGCGGCAGGTTGCGAAACAGCTCCACGTAAGCGGTTGCCGCCGCGCGCACGGGCGCCCACGCGTAGAGCCGCAGCACGGCCACCATGATGCCGCACGGCACCGCGATCAGCATCGTGACCACCGTCAGCAGGATCGTCGTGCCGGTCGCGATGGCGAGAGCTTCGCGGTGCTGCCACACGATGCCCCAGTCGAAGGTCATGAGCGGCCAAGATGCGCCACGCGGCGATAAACAAGTTCAACGCCGCGGGTGACCGGAAACAGGATCGCGAAATAGACGAGCATCGCGAACGTGTACACCTCGATCGGCTGAAAGCTCTGCCCGGCCACGGTTTCCGATTGCCGCATGAATTCGGTCACCGCGATGACCGAGGCGATCGCCGTGTCCTTGATCGTGATGGACAGGAGCGACCCGAACGCCGGCAGCATCCGCACCACGGCTTGCGGCAGCACGATCCGCCGCAGGACCTGCGCAGGCGACATGCCGAGCGCCCGCGACGCGCGCGTCTGGCCGGGCCGCACCGACTCGATGCCGGCGCGCACGATTTCCGCCGCGTACGCCGCAAGATGCACGGTCAGCCCGAGCAGCGCGGAGTAGAACGGCGGCATCGTGATTCCCGCGACGATCGGCAGTGCGAAAAACGTCCACACCAGAACGACCAGCACGGGGATCGCGCGCATCGAATCGATATAGAACACGATCACAGGCCGGAGCCAGCGGGGACCGTACAGGCGCAACAGCGCGACGACGAAGCCCGCCGCGAGGCTGGTCACCCCGGACAGCACGGCGAGCGCCAGCGTGACTCCGACGCCGGACGCCAGGAACCGCCAGTGGTCAGTGATGACGGCGAAATCGAAATCCACGTGGCGGCTGGTGCGTTTGCAGATGGCGAGGGTGGACCGCCGGGGCGAGCTACTTCATCGTTTCGACGACGCGCATTTCATCAGACTTGAGCTTGCCCTCCAACTCCTTTTCGACGATCCGCGCCCACGCGAGAAACGCCGGCTGATTCTTGTCGATCGCCATGCCGACGGGCGCGGCTTTTTCCGTGCTGTTCTGGCAGTTGTTTTCCTTCGGCAGCACGCCCAGTGCGTTCAGCTTGCGCCCCATCGCAACCCACGGCACGCGATTGATTGGCACGGCGTCGGCGCGCTTGGCCATCACTTCCTCGACGGGCGCCGTACCGGACCCCGCCACGCCGCGCAATTGCGCCTTCGGGAAGCGCTCCTTCACCCAGCCTTCCTCGCTGGCGCCGGTGTAATACGCGATTGTGATGTCGGGGCGGTTGAGGTCGTCGACGGATTTCGCCTGCGCGAATTTCGGATTGGCCGTGAGCCCGAACATGCACACGCTCGTTGTCGAATAGATGACGAAGTCGACGACCTTCAGCCGATCAGCCGTTTCCGCGAGCGGCGTGACCGAAATGTCGACCTGGTTCGATGCCAGCACCGGCACCTTGGTCTCGTGGCTCACAGGCACCGCTTCGAGTTTCACGTTCAGGCGTTTCGCGTATTCGTTCGCCAGCATCCACGCCGGACCGCTCCAGGCCTCGCCCGACCCGGTAGTGTTCTCGACGAGCCACGGCGCGTTGGCGAGCACGCCGACACGCAGCACGCCGGCTTTCTTGATCGCATCGACGCGCGGACTGGCGCCGGGGGCAGGCACCGCGACATCGGCAACAGCGGGCAAGGCCGGCAGGATAGCGAATATTGCAACAAGGTAACGGCCTGACGCCAGCATGGTGGTTCCTCCTCATTTGTTTTCGAACGGCACTATTGCGCGTACTCGTGCCCTTGGGTGATCGGGCACTGCTTGTTCTTCGTCGGAACGTGATGATTGGGGACGGTGCCCCGATCTGTCAAACACTCCTTCGTTGCGTGCGGATTGCCCTGTCGGCTCGATCAGGATACCGCCTTTCGACCGCCACGCACGGGAGCGCGTGGCCAGACGCGAGTGGTACCGGTTTCGGAAGGGTTAAAATTGGCAATGGGATCTCCTCATCCCCAACGAAATTTAATGTGGCCGGGGACGGGTCCGCGCGCCGGTACTGTCGCTTGCGCATGAACTGGTCCCGGCATCGCCGTCCCGCTCGTCTGCCTTACTCGTCCGTCCACGTCGAGTCGCCGCCGCTATTGCAGTTCGTGCTGCTGTCCATGCTGCTTCACGTGCTGTTCGTGGCCGTTTTCGGAAGCACGACCAGCGGTGGCGCGCGGCGCGGCGATAGTCTGCTGGGCTCGCTGGACGTAACGCTGCGGCAAATTTCTCCGGAGCGTGGTTCCGGATTCACGTTGGCCCCCGGCGCGGCCACGAATTCGCCGGGAGCGGCGCTTCTCCGACGTCTCGAGGGTTCGACGACGGCTCCCGCCGCACTGCCGCAAGTCAAAGCGGCAACCAGTGCTGCGCCTCGGGAGACTGCGGGTACTTCTCCCGTGTCGCCTTCGTCCGCGGCGACTGAAGTCGGCGAATCCGTTCCGGATGTTTCGCTTTCGTCCCGACCGTCGCCCGTCGAGCCGCTGCCCCGACTTGATCTCAATGCGCCCGTGGAGGTCGACAAGCCGCTCATTTCACCAACAGTCTTGCCACCGACGGTGTCGCCACCCGTAATCTTGCCACCACGCGAGGCGGTCATGCCGCCTATCGCGCCGCTCGAACGGATTGCGCCTGCCAAAATCGAACGTCAGCTCGCTCCGTCTGTTGAATTGCGTCAACGCGAGGTTCCGATCGCGCCGCGCACACCGCCTGTCGAACTGAAATCGCGCGAGGAGCCGATACCGACAGCGGCGCCTGTCGAACCGATCGCTCCGGCGAAAATCGAACTGGAACAGACGCTCCCCGCCGAAGTGAAACCGCGCGACGTGCCGTTGCCACCGATGACACCAATCGAGCGGATTGCTCCGCCGAAGATCGAGCGCCAGTTCGAACCTCCGGTGGAACTACAAGCGCCGCCGCGCAAGGCACCCGTGGAAAATACTGCGTCGGACAGGGCGTTACCGGCACAGATTCCTGCACGCACCGAGTCTGCGGCCGGAGGTGAACTTCCGCGACTGCGTTTCGGCGTGCCCGACGTGGACGAGGAGGTCTTCCGGTCCAAACGCGACGTTGTCGCGCCTTCGCCCGAACCCGGAGGCACGCCCGGCATCACTGCGGAGTCATTGCGCAGGCAAGCCCGCGAGATCGCGCGCGAAGGATCAGGTTCTCGCGGAGTCCTGAATTTCGTGCCGCCCCCACCGCCGCAAGAACGCCGTGACGCACTTGCTGAAGGAATCGCCAAGGCGGCGAAGCCGGACTGTCGCACAGCGTATGCCGGAATGGGCCTGCTCGCCGTCGTCCCGCTCGTGGCTAGTACAGTTGGAAATGGCGGATGCCGATGGTAGGAACATGAATATAAAATACGATTGCCACCCGCGCACTTTGGTCACGTTGGCGTGGGGCGCGAACTGATCGGCGCCGGCGCCCAATAAACCTCGATCGTGTACGCATCGGGATCGGTGCAGCGGAACGAGATCAGGAATTCACTCTCATGGAGCGGCTTGACGATGCGCACACCGCTCGCCTCCATCGCCGCCAGCGTCTCGCGCACGTGGGCGGCAGAATTGAGGTGGATGCCGAAATGGAACCATGGCGGCATCGTTCCCGGCGCCGGGTCTTCCATCAACGCAAACAGAAAATCGCGATCGCCCCGCATGAAGGTTATCGAGTCGTCGCCGCTAACGACGCGCAGCCCGAACCATTGCCGGTAAAATGCCTCGGCTCGCGCGCGGTTTCGCACGTGCAGATGGAGGTGGGTAAGGTCCATTTTGGCTCACTTCCGAACCTGAATTTCGAAACGTGACCGGCGGCCGCACGACCAATTTCAGGTTTCGTCCTTGAAAATCACGCTGAATGGACGCGGGATGTCCTGCAGGCGATGGAAAAACCTGACGTGCGCGAAGCTGCTCAGTTTCTCGAACAGCTCCCTGATCTGCTCGTGCCCGCCGGTGTGCACTGTGGCCCGCCCGGCGACATGGCGGGCGTCCGGTGAGCGTCGGCGTCCTGTAACCCCGAGCGAGAGCTCCGGCAACTCAGGCTCGCGGCTCATGTAGCTGCCATATACAGCAAGCGTCTCGATCTCGTACTTGTTGCGGGACGCATTGCGGTTGAAGTGCGCGGCCAGGTCGGCCATGTGCGTGAGCAACAGTTGCGCGCGCGCGCGCGGCAGAGGGTCAACGATGCGCGCGTTCGCGTAGAGGCGAAACTTGTCGGTGATGCCGTATTCGGCCGAGTTCGGGTTCCCCCGCTCGAGAAGACCCTTCTGCACCATCTGGTCGACCATGGTCAGACTTTCTCGCGTGCTCAGCCGGAAGTCCTGCGCCAACGTATCCAGTCCGACGGTTGCGCGATCGGGCGGCTGGCCCTGAACGCGCATCAGCACGCGCTCTGCCGAGTTGCGCAGCTGCATTGCGTCGACGCCGAAATACAGATGTCTGGTGACCAGCTGAAACACGTTCATGGCCCGCTCCGGAAGGTCCCAACTGATGACACTAGCATAATTTCCGCGAGATTGGCAGCCGCGTCGAACAAGCCCTTGGCGCCCATGGTCTCATCCGGGTACATCGCGCGTCACATGCTCCGCCGGTACTGTCCTCCGACTTCGAACAGCGCATTCGTGATCTGCCCCAGCGAGCACACGCGCACGGTCTTCATCAATTCGGCAAAGACGTTGCCGTCCTCGATCACGACCTGCGTCAATCTCGCCAGCGCCGCCGGCGCCTTGCTCGCGTGCCGCTTCTGGAAATCCGCGAGGCGCTGCAACTGCGACTGCTTCTCGTCGTTGGTGGAGCGGGCGAGTTCGACTTTCTGCGGCGTGGTGTCCCCATGCGGATTCCGAAACGTGTTGACGCCCACGATCGGATAGCTTCCATCGTGCTTCATGTGCTCGTAGACCATCGACTCTTCCTGGATCTTGCCACGCTGATAGCCCGTTTCCATCGCGCCCAGCACGCCTCCGCGTTCCGAGATCGCTTCAAATTCCTTCAACACGGCTTCCTCGACGAGGTCGGTCATCTCCTCGATGATGAAGCTGCCCTGGTTGGGGTTTTCGTTCTTGCCCAGGCCCCACTCGCGATTGATGATGAGCTGGATCGCCATGGCGCGGCGCACGCTCTCCTCGGTCGGCGTGGTGATCGCCTCGTCGTAGGCGTTGGTGTGGAGTGAGTTCGTGTTGTCGTAGGTCGAGATCAGCGCCTGCAGCGTCGTGCGAATGTCGTTGAACGCGATCTCCTGCGCGTGCAGGCTGCGGCCCGACGTCTGCGAGTGGAACTTGAGTTTCTGCGCGCGCTCGTTGGCGCCGTAGCGCTCGCGCATCGCCACCGCCCAGATCCGCCGCGCCACACGGCCGATGACCGCGTACTCCGGGTCCATGCCGTAGCTGAAGAAGAACGACAAATTAGGCGCGAAGTCGTCGATGTGCATGCCGCGCGCGAGATACGCCTCGACGAATGTGAAGCCGTTGGACAGCGTGAACGCGAGCTGGCTGATCGGGTTGGCACCAGCTTCGGCGATGTGATATCCCGAAATCGACACGGAGTAGAAATTCTTGATGTCGTGCTGGACGAAGAATTCCTGGACGTCGCCCATCACTTTCAGGCTGAACTCCGTGGAGAAGATGCAGGTGTTCTGCCCCTGGTCCTCCTTCAGGATGTCGGCCTGAACGGTGCCGCGCACCGTGGACAAGGTCCAGGAACTGATCTTGCCGGCCTCGTCGTCGGTAGCCTCACGCGCGTTGTCGCTGCGGAATTTCTCGAGCTGCTGGTCGATCGCCGCATTCATGTACATGGCGAGTATCGTCGGCGCAGGGCCGTTGATCGTCATCGATATCGACGTGGCCGGATCGGTGAGGTCGAAGCCGCCGTACAGCACCTTGAGGTCGTCAAGTGTCGCGATCGACACGCCGGAGTTGCCGACCTTGCCGTAGATGTCGGGGCGGACATTCGGGTCGTTGCCGTACAACGTCACCGAGTCGAACGCCGTCGACAGCCGCTTGGCCGGCATGCCATCCGCAAGCAGGTGAAAGCGCTTGTTGGTTCGGTACGCGTCGCCTTCGCCGGCGAACATCCGCGTCGGGTCCTCGTTCTCGCGCTTGAACGCGAACACGCCGGCGGTGAACGGAAAACTTCCCGGCACGTTTTCCTTCAACTGCCAGCGCAGTATTTCCGAGGCATCCTCGAATTTCGGCAGCGCGACTTTCGGGACGTGCAAGCCTGCGAGCGACGTGGTGGTTAGCGCGCTGCGAATTTCCTTGCCGCGGATCTTCACGACGTACTCGTCACCCGAGTAAGCCGCCTTGGTCTGCGGCCACATGTCGAGCAGTTTCTTCGCACGCGGGTCCTGCTTCGCGTCGCGGTCGGCCGCGAGCGCATCGAGTTCCTTCACTTCCTTCTTGCACTCG
>JAYTIR010000121.1:0-2334 GCA_043731765.1 Burkholderiales bacterium | reverse complement strand
CCGCGCGGGGCCATGACCCCGCCGGCGGGACCTTCGAATGCGCTCGGCGTTGAAACCCGCCGGGCGCAATCGCATACTGCGCGGGCTATGTCCGCGCCGCCCGAAGAACTTGCCGCCACCTTCGCCGAGGATTCCGACGAAGCACTGATGCTCTCCTATGCCGCGGGCCGCGCCGCGGCGTTCGACACGCTGTACGCGCGGCACAAGGGCGGCGTGTACCGCTACCTGCTGCGCCAATGCGGCAATGCAGGCTTTGCCGACGAACTGTTCCAGGATGTCTGGATGAATGCGATCCGCGCGCGCGACCGTTACGTACCCACCGCGAAATTCACGACATGGCTCTACACGCTCGCCCACAATCGTCTCGTCGATCACTGGCGCGCGAGCGGCCAGGCGAAATTCGCGTCGATCGACGACGACAACGACGAGGGCACGCGGGCCGCCGTGGAAGCCTTGCCGGGATCGCGCCGCAACGAACCGGAAACGCGCTTGAACACGCGGCAACTGGGCGAACAATTGCGTGCGGCGCTCGCCACGCTCCCCGCCGTGCAGCGGGACGCTTTCCTGTTGCAGCAGGAAGGCGGACTGTCGCTGGCGGAAATCGCGGAGCTCACGGGCGTGGGTCCGGAAACAGTGAAGAGCCGGCTGCGCTACGCGGTCGCGAAACTGCGCGGCGAGTTGTTGCCACTGCGGTCGTCGCTGCGCGAGGAACGATGATGACGACCCCCGACATTCCCGAACGCGACGCTCGGCTTTCCGCCGCGTGGCGCGAACATTCGGCCGAGATGCCGCCCGCGCAACTCGATGCCGCGATTCTCGCCGCCGCGCACCGTGCGGTGGGCAGCGTGCCGCAGGACGCCGCCAAGCAAGCCGCGGAAGCCGGCAAGACAGCACGCGAAGCGACGAGTCCGCAGCGCTGGTGGATGCCGCTGGCCGCGGCCGCGACGATCGGTGCGGTCGCGCTCGGTATCCTGCAGACCATGCCGCTGGAGCAGTCTGCCACCGCGCCCTCCGTGAGCGACATGCCCTCAGTTGCGTCCCCACCAACTTCCACTTCGCGCGACAAGCTGAAGGTTCAGGAGCGCAAGGATGCGCCGCGCGCGATGGCCGAATCGGCAGCGCCGCAGACTGCTGCGACAGTCGTGCCGCCGGCCGCGAATGCTTCGGCGAATGTTCCCGCGAGACCGGCGGGAAAACCTGTCGCGCCGCGCGACACGGACAGGGTGGCGCCGCCCTCTGCAACATTGGCCGCTGCGCCCCAGCCCTTTCCCGCGGAAAAGAAAAATGAATCAGGCGAATCCGTGGACTCCAAAGTCCGCGCGGGCGCCACGCCGACTTTTGCCAATGCGCCGACCGCTTCACCCATATCCGAACCACAGCGCCAATCAGCCGACGCCATGACTGCTCAATCGCCACCAGCCCCCGCGGCGCCGGCGCTTTCCCGCATGGCAGCCGCACGCGACGATACGCGCCAGCGCAACGAAGTGGCACAGTCGGCGCCGGCGGCCTCAGGTGCCGTCGTGTTGGCAAAGAAAGCGACCAGCGCGGACACGGCGTCCGCAAAGTCCATCGACGTCGATGCCTGGATTGTCCGCATCCGCAAATTGCATGACGACGGAAAGCTCCCGGACGCGGCGAAGGAACTCGTCGCGCTCCGCGCGGCCATTCCGGACGCCGACCGCCGGCTTCCACCGGAACTTCGCGCATGGGCAGCGACGGTCAAACCGTGAGCGACGGAAGCGAAATCGCGTTGCCGCCGCGCCCGACACCGCCGCGGCCTGAAGATTGCTGCGGCTCGGGCTGCGTTCGCTGCATTTATACGATCTACGACGATGCGCTGCTGGCGTGGGAGCGCGAAGTCGAACGGATCCTCGCCGACGCGAAGAAGTCCGGCTAGCGTTCGAGGGTACGCATCAGCTTTTTTATCGGCGCAGGCAACGCCGCGCCCCGCGCGTCGGCGGGCGTGAGCCAGATCGTCCCGGGCGCTTCGGCGCGCGACGGCCAGCGGCGCGCGCTCACGCGTTGCGGATGCAGCGTCAGCGCAAAATGCGTGAAGCCGTGGGCGATGGTTGGCAACTCATCGCGCACGGTCACTTCGGCGGCGTAGCGCGACTTGACCGCCGCCCGCACGTCCGCGTCCAGGGGAAGTTCGGGCAGGCTCCACAATCCGCCCCAGATGCCCAAGGGCGGCCGCCGTTCGAAGAGGATTTCTCCGCCGTGCTCAATCAGCAGCACGCGCAATTCGCGGTGCGGCAACGCCTTTCGGGGCCTCGGCGACGGAAGTTCACCGATGCGGTTCTGATTGAACGCCACGCAATCGTGCGCCACCGGACA
>JAYTIR010000120.1:0-10023 GCA_043731765.1 Burkholderiales bacterium | reverse complement strand
GTCGAAGCGCGTTACGACGCCGCGACCGAAACACGCCGGCTGGTGATCATCCGCATGCACCACGGCACGCCGCACATCACGGCGATCGACGGGGACTTCCTGGCGAGCGGCGACGCGATTCAGATCCGTGCCGCGGCCGACGTGCTGCAGGGGCTCGTGCACCCGGGTGCAGTCATCCGGCGCGGCGAAAAACAGTTGGCGGTACGCTCCTTCAAGGAAGCACTTGACTGGTTGCTGTCCGAAGCACGCAATAGCACGACGATCCAGCGCTACAAGGGCCTGGGCGAGATGAATCCGGCGCAGTTGTGGGAGACCACGATGGACCCGCAGGTGCGCAGGCTCCTGCGCGTTCAGATCGAGGACGCCATCACGTCCGAGGAAATTTTCTCCACGCTGATGGGCGAGGAAGTCGAACCCCGGCGTGCGTTCATCGAGTCCAATGCCTTAGGCGTGCGCAACCTTGACGTCTGACGGGCGCAGTGGTATTGCATGGCGCCATTCTCATTGATATTTGCGCCACAGCTACTGAGACCGCCCTGCGAACGGGGGTGGCTAAGCCGTCAGGATTTCACGCCGCGCACCAGCGACGGTAGTCGCGTGTAGAACGAAGGCCCCGACGTGGGGCCTTTTGTTTTTCCCTGGAAAATTTTCCGTATCGCCAGGTAGCAGCGCCCCCTTTCACCCGCGGCCCGTCCGCCGAAACTGCGGCTGGGCCATAACCACGCGCAGTTGGTCACAATCGGTTGGATTATCGCGCGGCCGCAAGGCTAGCTTACCGGATTGCGCGGCCTGATTTCGCCGCAGCGCGCCAGAAGGAACGCGGTTCCGGCAACCCGGGTAACCCGAGTGGAGGACGACATGTCGAAGGGCTTGAGTCATTGGTTTTTGGTGGTCATCACCAGCAGCTTGTTCATGGTGCAGCCCGCGGTGGCGGCGGAAGACAGCAACGGCCAACTTGTCAGCGTTCCATGGCTCGAAAAGAACCTGAAGCGCGACGATGTGCTCCTGCTCGATGCCTCGCCCGCGCAGGTGTACTCGGCCAGGCACATTCCCGGCGCGGTGAACGTCGATGTGTTCAGCTTCGGCGGCCGCGACATTCCCGCCGCCGAAATGGAACGGCGCATTCAGTCCTGGGGCGTCAGCGCCGGGAAGATGATCGTCATCTACGATCAGGGCGGCACCTACCTGGCGACCAGCCTCTTCTTCGATCTCTACTACCACGGATTCCCGGCCGAGGGTCTTATCGTACTCGACGGCGGACTCGCCAAGTGGGCGGCGGCGGGCGGCGCGGTCACGAAAGACGCAACCCCGGCCCCGAAGCCGGGAACATTCCGCGTCGCGAAGCTCAAGGAGGACGTGCGCGTCCGGCTGCCGGAGTTTCTCGTCGCTTCCGGCGACCCGGCCAACAACGCGCTCGTCGAGGCGCTGGAGCCCAGCAACCACTTTGGGGGCACCAAGTTTTTCGACCGGGCCGGCCATGTCCCCAATGCCATCATGACGCCCGCTACGGATTTCTATAATCCGGACAAGACCTTCAAATCCGCCGAGGAGATCCGGCGGATGCTGGCCTACCTTGGCGTCAGGCCCGACCAGCAGGTCCACACGCATTGCGGCGGCGGCATCGCCGCCAGCGTGCCGTTCTTCGCCATGAAGTTCATGCTGAACTACCCCAAGGTCAAGCTCTATAAGGAATCCCAGCTGGAATGGCTGCGCGACGACAGAGGGCTGCCTTTCTGGACTTACGACGCGCCCAATCTGACGCGCGAAAAGAACTGGTTGAACGGATGGGGCAGCCAGATGATGCGCAGCTTTGACGTGGCAAAGCTTAGTGTCGTCGATGTGCGCCCGGCGGCGTCATTCAAGCAGGCCCATGTGCCGTTTGCCATCAACGTCCCTGCGGACGTATTCAAGCGCCATCTCGCCACACCCGCGAAGCTGGCCGAAGTCCTCGGTGCGGCCGGTGTCAACGTGGCTCACGAAGTGGTGATCGTTTCGGAGGGAGGATTGAACGCCGACTCGGCCTTGGCGTTCGTCCTGCTGGAAAAACTGGGACAGAAAAGAGTCTCTGTCTTCTCGGATTCCGTGGACGACTGGGGCTTTGCTGGCTTCCCGCTGGACAAGGAGACCAACGCGGCGGATCCCAAGAACGCACCGCAGAGTCTCTTCATCGCTCCGACGACCTACCCCGTCAATCTTCGCCCGGGCATCGTGATCAGCGATCCCCAAGGCACCCAGGAGCTGTATCCGAGGGTCTATATCGCTTCAGGCAATTCGCTTCCCGCCAAGGTGCCCGACGGGAAAGTCATCCATGTGCCGTACACCGAGCTTCTTAATGCCAACGGAACGCCCAAGGCCGCAAACGATATCTGGAACACTCTCGTGAAGGCCGGCGTCCCGCGATATGCCGAGATCATCAGTTTTTCCGATGATCCGGGCGAGGCCGCAGCCAACTACTTCATCCTGAAGCTGATGGGTTACCCGGACGTCAAGGTGCTGGTGATGTAACGCTGTCGTTCAATGATCGAGGGTGCGGGTTCGAATGCTTAGGCGCCCCCCGAAGCCGGTGACGCGTCCGCATCCAAAGCAAGCGCGATCGCATGCTCGAATCCCATGCGCCGGCCTTCCTCCCATGCGGCGCTTGCTGCGTCCTTGCCAAGCTCCGAGCGTGCGCGTCCCAGGTAGCGCTCGAGCAGCGCGCCCCAGAAGATGATTCCTGACATATCGATGGCCAGCGCGTCGAATTCTGCTGCTGCCGCGCCCGCGAGCCGCAGTGCACGCGCCGGTTGTCCGCAGCCGGCCATCGCCATCGCGATGCCCTGAATCTCGGCAGCTGTTTCCGAGCGGTCACGAAGTTCCACCGCAAGCTCGAGCGCGCGACGGTACCGTGGAAACGCGGTGACGCAGTCGCCACGGATGAGCAGACAGTCGGCGAGAAAATGGTGCGCAAAATGCTCCGAACGGAAGTCACGGATCTGCTGTGCCATGGCAAGCGCCTCGCGCGCCATCGGTTCCACGATGTCGAGTTCGCCGAGACTCACGAGGACCTGCAGGAGTCCCGTCCGGGCGCGGTTGACGAGTAGCGGATCGCCAACCGACTGTTGCAGCCTTAACCCTTCTTCCATCAGCCGCCGCGCATCGGCGTCCCCGGAAAAGAAGCAGCCCCAGCCCAGGTCGATCAGCGCGCAGGCGATCTGCTGCGTCTGTCCCATAGTGCGCCACAGCGCGATGGCCTCTTCGAGGAGCGGCCGTGCGGCCCCGAGATCGCCGCTCCAGGCGGCGATTTCCCCGGCGGCGGCCAGCGCGCGTGCGCGCGCTTCGTCCTGTTCCACCTCCGCGGCCAGCGCCTGCGCAAGTCGCGCGCGCCCTTCGCTGATATGCGAACGCAGGCGCCAGAACCATCCGAGCGCGCCGGCGAGCTTCAGCACGCGGCGTCTGTCCAACGTGTGCAGGCGATCCAGGGACGCGCGCAAGTTGTCGTGCTCGCGCTCCAGCTCGTCGAGCCCTTCCTTTTCGTGATGCCAGCGCCGCGAGTAGATCCGCTCGGCCATGGCCTCGAAATAGGCCGCATGTCGATCGAGGATAGTATCGCCGTCGGCACTTGCGGCCAGCTGTTCCAGCGCGAATTCGCGGATGGACTCGAGCATGTCGAAACGCTCGCCGTCGCGATGGACCACGCTCCGGTCCACTAGCGCAGCAAGGGTGTCGATCTCGGCGTCGCATACGGCCTCCGCGGCCTCGAGCGTAAAGCCGCCGACAAACACGGCCAGGCGTGCGAACAGCGTCCTTTCGCCAGCCGTCAGTAGTTCGTGGCTCCACATGAGCGTATTGCGGAGCGTCTGTTGCCGCTCCGGAACATCGCGCGCGCCGCCGGTCAGAAATTTCAGACGATCACCGAGCCGCTTCAACATTGCTTCTGGCGACAACAACGACACCCGCGATGCAGCCAGTTCAATCGCCAGCGGCAATCCATCAAGGCGCACGCAGAGTTCGGCGACCGCTGCCGCATTCTGCTGAGTTATCCGGAAGCTCGGCTGCACGGATTGCGCACGCTCCACGAACAAGCGCACGGAAGCGTAGCCCGCAAGGTCCATGGGCCCGGCGACGCGACGGGGATCGGGGAGCGAAAGCGGCGGCACCGGGAACACCTGTTCGCCGGCGATGCGCAATGGTTCGCGACTGGTCACGATCAACTTGACGCGTGGCGATTGCGCCAGCAGCTCGGCAAGTGTTCCTGCACCGGCGACGATCTGTTCGAAATTGTCGAGCACGAGCAACAGTTTCTTCGGCGCGAGATACGCGGAGAGGGATTGTCCGACGGCTTCGCTCACGCCCAGCGTTTGCGCGATCGCCGGCAGCAGGAGGGCGGGCTCCCGAAGCGCCTGCAGCGCGACCAGATAGGCGCCGCTTTCGAAATCGCCCATGAGTTCGGAGGCGGCCTCCAGCGCGAGACGCGTCTTCCCGATACCGCCTGGGCCCGTCAGGGTGATCAGGCGAACGTCCGGCCGTCGCGCCAGTGTGCGTATGGCCTCAAGCTCGATTTCACGTCCAACGAGCGGCGTAGGTGGCGTCGTAAGATTGGTCGGACGATCCAGCTGTGTTCGCAGCGGCGGGAACACGCGCGGGAGACGCGGATCGACAAGCTGGTAGAGTCGTTGCGTCTGCGCAAAATCCTTCAGCGGATGCACGCCGAGATCGAGGCACGCGACGCCCGATTCGTCCTCGAGGAGGTCGCGCGTCGTCTGCGACAGCACGATCTGGTCACCATGACCTGCGGCGCTGATTCGCGCCGTGCGATGAACTCCAATGCCGACGTAGTCCGGCCCGGTTACGGCGGCTTCGCACGTATGAATCCCGATCCGCACCCGGATGCGCTCGCCGTCCGCCCACGCATGGCCCGCAAGCGCGCAATGCGCGTCCAGCGCGGCATGCACGGCATCCAGCGCGCGACTGAACGCGACGAAGAACGAATCGCCCTCGGTGTTTACCTCGTAGCCGGCGTGACGGGCGAACGCATCGCGCAAAAGCTGGCGATGTTGCTGGAGCGCGTTGTGGTAACGCTCCACGCCAATGGCACGGAGCAGGCGGGTCGAACCCTCGATGTCGCTGAAAAGCAGAGTGACGGTACCGGTCGGCCGCATGGCTCCCGCCGTTGACTATTTGGTTCGCAATGACGCGAATCCGAGCCTCGTGTGTCTGAATTACCTGTCCGTGACAGCTACAGCCTGGTGAACGTGAGATCGCAAGCCCGGAGCTGCATGCGGCGACCGGCCCCGCGCGAGCCCTCGAAGCGGGCCGCCACCTGATAGGCGTAGGGGACGCCACTCTGCGTGTTCTTGACGTTGAACTTGCGGTCGCCCGTGATGCCCTTCGCATCGAGCCACGTGCTGCCGTCGGGTTGGATTTGTCCCTGGATTCGGAGCGAACCCGCGGCGCCTTCGGCGCCATATTCTCCCCGCAGAAATCCGTCCTTCACCTGGGCCACAAATTCTAGGTTGTAACCGAGGGCGCCATCCGCGTGTTTCTGACAAACGACCGTTACGTTCCACGTGCCGTCAAAGCGACTTGCACCCCCCGGCGATGGACTCGAATTTCTGTTCGAAGCGAGGGCCGCCGATGCGCTGGCCGCGGCATCGCGGGCCTTTGCCTGGGCCTCGGCCGCACGCGCCGCCTCTTCTGTTTCGCTCCTGGTGCGCGCCGCGGCTGCTACGGCATCGGCGCGGATCCGGGCCGCATCGGCTTCGGCCTGCGCGCGCGTCCGCGCTGCGGCAGCGTCGGAGCGTGCGCGAGCGAGATCGGTCTCGGCTTGCCGCTTGATTGCCTCGGCATCGGAGCGAAGGCGCTGTACTTCAGAGTCGGCCTGCGCGCGGGTTGCGTTGGCGTCGACGACAGCACCCGGAGCAGCGCTTTTTTCCGTGGTGGGACCAGGCGGCGGCGCCACCACGGCGGGTGCAACCACTGTCGTCGTGCTCGCACCGTCGGTCGAACCGAATCGCAGCACGCCAGCCTGCCACGCAACCGCCGTGCCGATCATCAGCGCGAGGACGGCGCCGATTGCCCAGAGAACCGGGCTGCGCGGACGCGGCGCGGGAGGTGCCGGCGGCGCGGTCGGCGACAGGCGCACCGGCGCCGCGGCGCCGGACACGCGATAGACGTGGATCGGCCGCGAGATGTTCTTGAGGTTCTGCTCGCCGATGTCCTGGAAGCCCAGGTTGAGTTTCCCGGTGATCTGGTCGTAAACAGACGACGAGATGCAAATGCCGCCCGGCTCGGCCATCGTCTCCAGGCGCGCGGCAACATTGACACCGTCGCCGAGCAGGTCGTCGTTCTTGACCACCACATCACCGAGATTGACCCCGATCCGAAAGCGCATCTGGCGATGTTCGGGAAGAGAATCGTTGCGAGTCTTGAGGGCGTCCTGGATCTCGACCGCGCAACGCACCGAATCCACGGCGCTCGAGAACTCGGCGAGCACCGAATCACCCGCCGTACTCACGATACGACCCTGGTGGAAGGCGATGATTCCGTCGATGACGGCGCGGTGCGCCGAGAGCACGCGGATCGTGCCCTCTTCGTCCTGGCCCATCTGCTCGCTGTAACCAACGGCATCCGCGGCGAGGATGCACGTCAGCCGGCGCTTGACGCTCGACGGTTCCAAAGTTTCCTCCAAGGCATGTTGCGGTACCGCGCGGAGCACGGCGTTGCGCAGATCATGCCCGGTCCAATCGGGTGGGGCAACGTCCGTGGCCGCTTAGGCGCGAGGCAATTGTGGCCGGATCGAGGTTTGAACGCGTTACGATGGGTTCCGGAGCCGCCGCACGCGTCGATTGGCGCCGATGATCAGCAATCGAATCGCGAGTCGCGAAACAGGGTTCGGGCGATTGCGGCCCACGCCGCTCGCGTAGAAGGCACCGATGTCGGCGTGAATCCCGAAATCCGCGTCGCTCAGATCCGGCACGGAAAGGTCATCGAGGAACTGCGAAAAGCGATCCGATCGACCGTCCCACTGGCACGTGCCGTTGCTGTGCACGCCATAGCCGATCTGCGAATTCTCCGCGCGCAACCGGGCCAGGGCGGCGCGATGCACGGCGGGGTCGACGTTGTAGCTGTCGGTGCCGATCCAGCGCCCGTCGAGCAGGACCTCCGTGCAGGAATGATCGACATAGGCGCTGGGCGGCGTGATCAGGCCGCGCAGTACCCGCCGCGTGATGCTGACGAAGTGGATGCGCGCCGGAATGCCCGCGGCGCGCAACAGCGCGACCAGGAGCGTGGACTTCGTGTTGCAGAAACCGATTCCGCAAGCCAACGCCTCGGAGGCCGTCTGCTGGTCAAACGCCGGCGCCCAGCCGAAAGGAATGTCGCGGACGAGATCATGCAGCCGCACCGCACGCTCGGTGTCGGTGCGAGCGCCCGCGATCGTGCGCTTTGCGGCTGCAACGATGTCTGGATGCCCGGCGTCGATCCAGCGCGTCGCGGCCAGCCAGGGCGCCGTGTCGATGGGTTCGGTCATGGTGATTTCGCTTCCAAAGGTATTCGGTCGCAAATACGTGGTGATTCGTGTGCCCGCGTCGAATGATATCCGGGGCAGGTCCCGGAATCAGTAAACTACGCCCTGACGGCACGCTGGTCGACTTGGCCATTGCGCCACCTGCGAACGGAATAAAACATGGACCAGAACAAACTACGCGCGTTGCTCGATGGGTTCGGCATCGCCGCGGACAATCCCGGTGTGTGCCTCGGGCCGGGCCAGTGGCGCGGCGGCGGCGCGAAATTCGTGTCGACCAATCCCGCCAATGAACAGGTCCTTGCGCGCGTCACCACCGCCAGCGCGGACGACCTGGCAGCGGTGATCGATGCAGCCGCGACTGCCGCGCATGCCTGGCGCGACGTGCCGGCACCGCGGCGCGGCGAAGCGGTTCGTCGCTTCGGCAACCTGTTGCGCGAGCACAAGGACGCGCTGGGCACGTTGGTCTCGCTCGAGAACGGCAAGATCAAGGCGGAAGGCGACGGCGAGGTTCAGGAGATGATCGACATCGCCGACTTTGCGGTCGGTCAGTCGCGGATGCTTTATGGAAAAACCATGCACTCGGAGCGCGCGGCGCACCGGATGTACGAGCAGTGGCATCCGCTCGGCGTGGTCGGCGTGATCTCCGCATTCAATTTTCCGGTGGCCGTCTGGGCGTGGAACGCGATGCTCGCGGCGATCTGCGGCAACGCGACCGTGTGGAAGCCGTCGCCCAAGACGCCGCTCGCGGCACTCGCGGTGCAATCACTCGCGAATCGCGTGATGGCGGAGTTGTCGCTGCCGCCGATATTCACGCTGGCGATTGCCGACAACGCCGGAACGCGCGCACTCGTCGCCGATCCACGCGTCTCGCTCGTCTCGTTCACCGGATCGTCGGCCGTGGGTCGCGACATCGCGACCACGGTTGCCTCGCGCTTCGGCAAGTCGCTGCTCGAATGCGCCGGCAACAATGCCATCATCGTCGCCGAGGACGCGGACCTCGACCTGGTCGTCCCCGCCGTCGTGTTCGGCGCGGTGGGCACGGCAGGGCAGCGGTGCACGACGACGCGACGGCTGATCGTGCATGAATCACGCGTGGAGCAGCTGCTGGCGCGTTTGAAGACAACGTACGCGCAGGTGCGCATCGGCGATCCGCTGGAAGCTGCCACGTTGATGGGTCCGCTGATCGACGCTGCCGCTGTTGCCAATTACGTCGCCGCCATTGCCGAGGCAATGCAAAGCGGCGGCACGCTTGTCTGCGGCGGACGCGTCCTGCCCGGTCCGGGTTTCTGGGTCCAGCCGGCGATCATCGCTCACGCGCGCAACGAGTGGCCGTGCGTGCAGCGCGAGACGTTTGCGCCGATCCTCTACGTGATGAGCTTTGGCACGGTTGCCGAGGCGATCGCGCTCAACAACGGCGTGCAGCAGGGATTGTCCAGCGCAGTTTTCACGCTTAACATGCGCACCGCCGAAGCGTTCCTGGCGGCTGCTGGTAGCGATTGCGGCATCGCCAATGTCAACATCGGCACGTCGGGCGCGGAAATCGGCGGCGCGTTCGGCGGCGAGAAGGAAACCGGCGGCGGACGCGAATCCGGCTCGGACGCGTGGCAGGCCTACATGCGCCGGCAGACCAACACGATCAACTGGAGCAGAGAGCTCCCGTTGGCGCAAGGAATCAAGTTCGGCTAACGTTTCCTGGCGGTGGTTTTTTTCGCCGCGGGTTTTTTCGCGGCCGGCTTCTTTGCCGCCGGTTTCCGCGCCGTGGTCCTGGCGGTGGGTCGTTTAGCCGCGGTCTTTGCCGCTGGCACAACCGTTTCCGGTTTCGCAGCCTTCGTCACCGGTGTCTTCGTGGCGCGCCTGGTCTTTCCACTACCGGTCTTGCCACCGGCGGACTTTCCGGCTTTGGCGGCGAGCAATAGAAGTGCTTCGTCCAGCGTCAGCGTCTCGGCCTTGTCCCGGTCGGGCAAGGTTGCGTTGACGGCGCCGTGCTTGACGTAAGGACCGTACTTTCCGCTGTGCAACTCCACCGGCGCCCTGTCCTTCGGATGCGGACCGAGGACTTTTAACGCAGTGGTGGGACGCCCTCCCCGCGCGCGCGCCTTGGTCGGGTCCTTCGGTTCGAATTCGAAGCCGACCTTGCCATCCTTCTGCACGACGAGGTAGGCCGAAAACGGTCGCCGCGTGCGCGCGGACACGAACTGCAGCAGGTCGGTCTTCCTGGTCGCGAGCAGCTTTTCCATCTGCGCACGTTCGATGGGCCGCTGCAGGATCATCCGCCCGGACCGAAAATCGCAGGTCTTGTCGGGTCCGACGGCCTTCTCGCAGACGTAGGCGTTCGGAAGTTCGAACACCTGCAAGGCGCACTTCGGACAAGCGCCGAGCGGTGTCTGCGCCGAGAAATCGGGCGCTTCGCCGTCGTCGGTGCCGTTGTCGTTGCCGAAGTCGAACGTGACTTCATTGACATCGGTCAGCTTGAGTTTGGCCGAAAAGGGCCGGCCCATCTTGCTGCGGAAGCCCTCGAG
>JAYTIR010000119.1:0-6676 GCA_043731765.1 Burkholderiales bacterium | reverse complement strand
GGGTGCCGACCGCGGGTCGCAATGCGGTCAAGACCTTTTCGAGCGCGTCGGGCGTGTGCGCGTAGTCGACGATGACCAGCGGGCGGTCGGATCCGCCGAAACGCTGCATGCGCCCGGCCGGCGGTTGCAGGCGCGCGAGCGCCGCCACCGCGACGTCGAGCGGGACGTCACTCGCCAGCAGGACGCCGAGCACGCCCAGCAGATTCTGCGCGTTGAATGTCCCGACCATCTTCGATGCAAAGTCGGCCTTGCCCCACGGCGTGTTCACCGACAACGCGATACCGTTGCCCGACATTTCGATGCCTGTCGCCGCAATGTCGGCGGCGGCGAGGCCATAAGTCAGCAGCCGCGCGCCTCGCGCACGCGCGGCATCGATGAGGCTCTGGCCGAACGGGTCGTCGGCGTTGACGACCGCCGTGCGCAGTCCCGGCCACGAAAAGAGCTTCGCCTTCGCTTGACCGTACGCCGCCATCGTGTGGTGATAGTCGAGGTGGTCGCGGGTCAGATTGGTGAATAATGCGATGTCGAACTTGATGCCGGTCACGCGGCTCTGCTCGATTCCGTGCGAGGACACTTCCATCGCCACTGCCTTCGCACCGGCCGCCTTGAATTGCTTCAGCAGTTCGTGCAGCGTGGGGGCGTCCGGCGTCGTGTGCATTGCCGGCGCGAGCCCGCCGATCAAGCCGTTGCCCAGCGTGCCCAGGATGCCCGCGCGGCGACCGCAGTCATCGAGCGCGTGCGCGATCCAGTGCGCACAGGAAGTCTTGCCGTTGGTCCCGGTGACGCCGATCATCCACAACGCCTGCGACGGGCTGCCGTAGATGAAGTCGGCGATGGCGCCCAAGCGCTTTTGCAGGCCCTCGACCGGCAGATGCGGAACTTGCCAGCCGCGATCCCAGGCAAAACCCGTCGACTCCCACAGCACGGCCGTGGCGCCGCGCGCAATCGCGTCCGGCACGAACTTGCGGCCATCCGAATGCGCTCCCGGAAACGCGGCGAAAGCCACGCCCGGTTCAATCTGGCGGCTGTCGGCGGTGATGCGACGCGGAAACGCGCGCAATTTCGCGAGCAGCGCAGGGATATCAGCAGAATGAGCGGCAGCGGAATGAGAAAGAGTGGCCATGGCGCTGTCCGTCAGGTTTCCTCGCGGATCTCGCTGCCTTCCGGCGGCAGGATCACGTTGTTGAGCGACGCATCGGTCGGCACGCCCAGCATGCGCAATGCAGAACCGGTGACGCTTGAAAACACCGGCGCGGCGACCGCGCCGCCGTAATACTGTCCCGCCGAAGGTTCGTCGAGCATCACGGCCACCACCAGGCGCGGATTCGATACGGGCGCAAAGCCGACGAACGACGCGATGTATTTGTTGGTGTAGACATTTCCCTCGATCTTGCGCGCCGTGCCGGTCTTGCCCGCGACACGATAACCGGGCACCTGCGCCCGCGGCGCGGTACCGCCGGGAGATGTCACCAGCTCCAGCATGTGCCGCACGGCCTGCGCGGTTGCGGGCTGCAGCACCGGCCGGCCCGCAACGAAGCCATCGGTCTTGAACAAGGTCGCTGCCTTCACTTCACCATCGGTGGCGAATATCGTGTAGGCGCGCGCCAGTTGCACCAGGTTCACCGAAATGCCGTGCCCGTACGCCATCGTCGCCTGTTCGATCGGGCGCCAGGACTTTGCCGGACGCAGACGCCCCGACACTTCACCGGGAAAGCCGGTCCGGGGTGGCGTTCCGAATCCCGCGCTGGAGAACATTTCCCACAGCGTTTCCGACGGCAGGCCAAGAGCGATCCTGGCCGCACCCACGTTGGATGATTTCTGGATCACCTGTTCCACCGTGAGCGCGCCTTCCGGATGCGCGTCGTGAATCGTGGCGGCGCCGATCGTGAGCGTGCCCGGCGCGGTTTCGATCACGGTGTCCGGACGCACCCGGCCCGCCTGCAACGCGGCCGCGATCGTGAACGGCTTCATCGTCGAACCCGGTTCGAAGATGTCGGTCAGCGCCCGGTTGCGCATCATCGAAGGCGCAACCTTGTTGCGGCTGTTCGGGTTGTAGGTGGGCCAGTTCGCCAGCGCCAGGATCTCGCCGGTTTTCACGTCGAGGATGACGAGGCCACCGGCCTTCGCCTTGTTCAGTTCGACCGCGGCCTTCAATTCGCGGAAGGCCAGGTATTGCAGGCGCGCATCGATTGCCAAGGCCAGGTCGTGGCCGGCCTGCGGCGCGCGGATCGCGGCGACGTCTTCCACCGCCTCGTTGCGGCGGTTGATGATCACGCGGCGGCTGCCCGGAATGCCGGCGAGCCACCCTTGCTGTGCGAGTTCGATCCCCTCCTGGCCGACGTCGTGGTCTCCGGTAAATCCGACGATTTGCGCAGTGACTTCTCCTCCGGGATAGAACCGGCGATATTCGTTCTGGTCGTGCAGGCCCGGAATGCGCAGTGCCATCGCGCGTTCCGCGACCTCGGGGGCGACCTGCTTGGCGATGAAGGCGAAATCCTCGTTGGCGTCGAGCCTTCCGTTGATTTTCTGCGGCGTGGTTTCGAGAATGGCGGCGAGTGCTGCAATCTGCTCCGGTGTCGCATCGAACTTGTCGGGAAACGCCCACAGCGACTTGACGGGCGTGGACAGCGCGAGCGCCTCGCCTGCGCGGTCGACGATGCGGCCGCGATGGGCCGGCACCTCGAGCTCACGCGAATGCCGGGCCGTACCCTGCCCCTGCAGGAACTCGTTGTCGAACCATTGCAGGTACAGCGATCGCGCGAGCAGGACCAAGAACAGCATCGCCAGCGCGCCGAACACCAGCGGTGACCGGAATCGCGGCAACGCAAGTGGCACCGCGGCGCGGTTGCGCACGGCTCTGCCAGCGAGCGCTGCACCGGTGGCGCTCATGAACGACCCCCACGCTCACTTCGTTCGCTGCCCCCAACGGGGGAGCAAATCCGTGCGGCCTCCTTGCGCTCGCAAGACCTCCGAAACAATTCCGTGTCGGCCGCCATCCGCACTCGCGGACGCGCGCTGCGCGCCTGGGCTACGCCCCGCTCATGCAGACGTCCTCGAGACGGCCCTTCGGCGCTCATGGTCCGGTTCGCTTTCCGTCCGGCAGCACCACGACGTCGGTGCGCGCGGCCGAGGGCAATTGCATCCGCAGCTGTTCGCGCGCGACCTTCTCGACTCGCGCCGGCATGCCCCACGTCGACTGCTCGAGTTGCAGTTGGCCGTACTCCGTTTCAAACGCGCGGCCGATCAACTGCTCGTGCTCCAGTTCGACGAAGACGCGGCGAGCCTGGTGCCGAGAAGTCACGAGCGACAAGGCGCACACCACGAGTATGGCCAGCAGGGCGACGTTCACGCGGGTCACGCCAACTCCTCCGAATATCCGCGTGGCCAGCCCGCGGGCAGCGCGTGGGACGTGCGCTCGGCAATGCGCAGCACCGCGCTGCGCGAGCGTGGATTGCGCGCAATCTCCTGCACCGACGGCTTCACGGCACGCCCGACGAGCGCCAGCGGCACACCCGGCAATGCGTCGGTGCGAATCGCCAGGCGCGCGAGCGCAGGGTCTCCCGCGTACGGCTGCGACGAGCGGGCGAGAAACTGCTTGACGATGCGGTCCTCGAGAGAATGGAAGCTGATGACGGCCATCCGGCCGCCGTTGGCCAGTACCGCCACGATGGTGGGCAGGGCCTGCGTGACTTCAGACAGTTCGCGATTCACGAAAATCCGTAGGGCCTGGAACGTCCGCGTGGCCGGATCCTGACGCCAATCACCCCGCGTGCGCGCGCCGATGGCTTGCGCCACGAGTGCCGCAAGTTGCCGGGTGCCCCTGATGGGTTCATGCGCGCGAGCCGCCGCAACTGCTCTTGCAATCGATTGAGCAGACCGTTCTTCACCATAGTCGCGCAAGACCTCCGTCAGTTCGCGCACCGTGGCGCGGGCAAGGAATTCGGCGGCGGATTCGCCTCGCGACGGGTCCATCCGCATGTCGAGCGGACCGTCGTGACGAAAAGAAAAGCCGCGCTTCGCGTCATCGATCTGCGGCGAGGAGATTCCGAGATCGAGCAGAACGCCGTCGACCTGCGCAAGCGCAAGTCCGGCAAGGACGTCGGGCAATTCCGAAAACCAGGCGCGGCGGAAAACGAATCGGGTATCGGCTTGAACAAGTTGCGCTGCAGCGGCTTCGGCCGCGGGATCGCGGTCGATTCCGACGAGTCGCCCTGTCGGCGCGAGCCGGGCCAGGATCGCCCGCGCATGGCCACCGCGGCCGAACGTGGCATCGACGTAGACGCCGCCGGGCTTGACCGCCAGCGCCGCCACGGCTTCCTCCTGCAGGACGGGGACATGAATTCCATCGGCCACGAATGCTCTACAAGGTGAAGCCGTCGAGTTCGGACGGCAGGCCGTCGGCCGGGAAGGCGATGGTCTGCGCCGTTTGCGCCTGCCATTGCGCCTCGTCCCAGAGTTCGAATTTCTGGCCTTGTCCGACCAGCACGACATGCTTGTCGAGATTTGCGTAGCGGCGCAGCGCGGGAGGCACGAGGATGCGGCCCGCCGTATCGATGTCGACGTCATCGGCGTAGCCGACCAGCAGCCGCTGCAGGCTGCGAATTTTCTCGTTGAACGACGAGAGCGACATGAGGCGCGCCTGGATAGGCTCCCAGGCGGCGAGCGGATAGAGCAGGAGGCATCGTGAGGGATCGGCCGTCAGCACGAGGCGTCCCTGCCCGTTCATCGACAGTGCATCCCGGTGCTTTGCCGGGACCGCCAGCCGGCCCTTGGCGTCGAGCGCCTGCTGCGTGACGCCGCGAAACACGGGAAGCAGTGCGCCCCCAGATCCCGGCACGTTTGCCGAATCGACTGCCTCGCCCGCCACCGTCACTCTCCTCGTTGTCGGGTCGGGGGTAAGCGCTCATTAACTCGGCGCTGGCGAGACCACTTGCAACCCGCGTTTTACCCACTTTGACCCACTTTTTACCACCAGTCGCCACTATACGCGGGAAAATTGGCGGGGGTCAACGCTTTTCCGGTTTCCGAACAATGACTTAGCGCCGCAAATGCAACAAAATTCTTTTCTTAAAATAAATAGATACTTAGCGTCGGTATCGCAAGTAGTTTACTAACTTCGCTCTGCGATATTCCCCACTTTAGAACGTTCGTTCGATTTGTGGCGCGCGCCAACCGATCGGCGGTCCAAAAGTCGCGGTTTCCCGGTCCTTTCGCGCGAGGACCGTCGCGGAACAACTTGATGCCGCCGGCATGCCGCGGCACGCACCGCCACGTTCGTTCCGTTGCGCTTACAAACCGTTACAGCGCGATGGTCAACGCGCGCCACAGCGTCGCGTTGTTGGGAGGAAGCGCTGACTCGGGAGGAATCAATGTCACACGCGCATCGCAATCGTCGCGCCAATCGGCGCGCATCCGGCAGCCTTCGCATGCAACCCAATGTGCATCGCTTGACGCTGGCACTGGTGCTGGTGTCGGCGTTGCGGTTCGGCGGGATCGGCGCCGCTTGGGCGGGTGAGCCGACAGCCAATTCGATCGAGTATTACAACGCGTCGCTGAATCACTACTTCATGACGGCGTATCCGGAAGAGGCCGCGATGCTCGACGCCGGTGTCGTGGTTCCTGGATGGAAGCGCACCGGCACCGAATTCGCTGCATACGCCTCAGCCGGCGACAACATCGATGCCGTTCCGGTCTGCCGGTTCTTCGGCACGCCGGGAATCGGACCCAACTCGCATTTCTACACGGCGAACGCGGACGAATGTGCGCTAGTCAAGCAGAACCCGAAATGGACGTTCGAGGCGGTCGCGTTCTACATGCCCCTGCCCTCCACGTCCGGCACCTGCGCCGCAGCCGCGCAGCCCGTGTACCGCAGCTTCTATCCGGGCGCCACGACAAGCGAATCGAACCACCGCTTCCTGCCTGATCTCACCATGCACGAAAAAATGGCAGGCAGCTCGATCCTCGAGGGCATCGTGATGTGCTCGCCGCTGTCCTCGGCGCAGGTCGATGCCGACATCTCGCGTTTCCTCGATCAGGCGACGTTCGGGCCGAACGACGCGATGGGTGCGCACGTAAAGAGCGTCGGCATCAACGGATACCTGACCGAACAGTTCACCTCACCGGTGACGCAATACCCGGCCATCCAGTATGTGCCTGCGGGCATGGCAGCGACGTTCTGCCCCACGGCCCCCAATCCGAATTGCGGCCGCGACTATTACTCGCTGTTCCTTGTGCAGAACGCCTTCTTCGGTAACGCGCTGGCGGGCGGCGACCAGCTACGCCAGCGCGTGGCGTTCGCGCTGTCGCAGATCATGGTGACGTCGGGCCTCGACATCAACGAAGCCTATGGCATGGCGCGGTACCAGCAGATTTTCCTCGACCATGCGTTCGGCAATTTCCAGGACATCCTCACCCGCGTGACGCTCTCGTCGGTGATGGGCGACTACCTCAACATGGTCAACAACGACAAGCCCGCGGGAGCGGTCAGTCCCAACGAAAACTATGCGCGAGAGTTGATGCAGTTGTTCTCGCTGGGCGTGTGGGAGTTGAACCTCGACGGCACGCAGCTCAAGGACACTTCCGGCAACGCCATCCCATCGTATGACCAGGGCACCATCGAAGGTTTCGCCCACGTCTTCACCGGCTGGACTTATCCGCTCTTGCCCGGTGCTGCGCA
>JAYTIR010000118.1:0-3689 GCA_043731765.1 Burkholderiales bacterium | reverse complement strand
GCCAATGCCCGCCAGCGCGGGTGCGCAAGCGGAGGAGCAGCTCGCACCTTCGGTCGTAGCCGGACTAGCGCGCGCCATCGCCGACGATCCGACGCCGCGCGACTACGCCAATCGGCCCAACATCGCACCCTGGGTTGCGGAAATGTCGCGGCGCATTGGCGATCGGATTCCCAACGAAGGCGAGCGGCGTGATTTCCTCGCCACAGTTCACTACGAAGCTACGCGCGCCGGCCTCGAACCCGAGCTCGTACTCGGTGTCATCCATCACGAAAGCTACTTCCGAAAATTTGCAATTTCCTCCGCTGATGCGCGCGGCTACATGCAGGTGATGCCGTTCTGGACCAAGTTGATCGGTTCGCGTGACCACAATCTTTTCAACCTGCGCACGAATCTGCGCTACGGTTGCGTGATCCTTCGCTACTACCTGGTCGATCGCGAAGCCGGCGATTCGTATCGCGCACTCGGACGCTACAACGGCAGCCTCGGGCGCAGCGAATATCCGACCGCCGTGATCGCCGCGAGCAATCGCTATCGCATCGCGCAGCGGCTCGCGACCGTGGCCGGTCCGGGAAGCGCCGTACCACATTGACGGTTTCGCGCGCACGCGCCATGTCTCTGCCGGCCCCGTATCGCGGCCGCTTCGCACCCTCACCCACCGGTCCTCTTCACTTCGGCTCGCTCGTTGCCGCGCTTGCGAGCTATTGCGACGCGCGCGCGGCGGGTGGCGAGTGGCTGGTGCGCATGGAGGATGTCGACTACCCTCGCCGCCGTGCAGGCGCGGAAACGCAAATCCTCGCGGCGCTTGAACGCTGCGGCTTCGAGTGGGACGGACCCGTAGTCCGGCAATCGGATCGCACTTCGCTCTACGAAGAGGCGCTGCAGCGACTTCGGGGAGACGGACTGGCTTACGCTTGCGGATGTACGCGCCGTGAACTTGAAGCCGCCCCCATCGGTGCGGCCGGCGAGCGCGTGTATCCGGGCACCTGCCGCAGCGGCCTGCCGCCATCACGCCGGGAACGCCGCCAGCATGCATGGCGCGTGCGCGTTGGCGACGCGGAACTCGCATGTAACGACCGCCTGCAGGCCACGCAGCGACAGGCACTCGCGCGCGACGTCGGCGATTTCGTCGTCAAACGTGCCGACGGACTGTTCGCGTATCAGCTCGCCGTCGTCGTCGACGATGCGCAACAAGGGATCACCGATGTCGTGCGCGGCGCGGATCTGCTGGCATCGACACCGCGCCAGGTACTGCTGCAGAACCTGCTCGGCCTGCCCACGCCCGCCTATCTGCACGTCCCGATCGCGATCAACCCGGCCGGAGAGAAGTTGTCGAAGCAGACACTCGCTCCGCCGCTGCCGGCCGCGCCATTGCCGGCGCTGCTCGCGGCATGGCGCTTCCTCGACCAGCCGCCGCATCCCGAGCCGCCGGCGAGCGTCGCGGAATTCTGGAACTGGGCACGCGCGTCGTGGCGGGTCGCGCTGTTGCCGCCCGTACCGATGTTGCCCGCCCCCTCCGGAATGGACATCGGCGCGGCGACTGGAGTTGTGGCCTGAGTGGCGAACCGAGGCGGGACATGCCGGGCGGGTATAATTACCGGTTCTGCGCGAAGCCTGCAGGCAAATCGTCGGGCGCTTCGCGCTCCCACCTCATTTTCCTCATCCGATCGCGCTCCATGACCACCATTGTTGTCGTCCGCAAGGGCGACGAAATCGCCATCGCCGCCGATTCGCTCACCACTTTCGGCGACACCCGCCTGGCCGCGCAACACGACCGTACCTATGACAAGATCGTCCAATACCGCGGCAGCTACGTCGGCCTGTGCGGCTCCGCCGCGCACCAGTTGGTGTTCGACAGCCTGCTCAAGAAACACGACGACCTTGACCTGACCAACAAGTCGGCCGTGTTCGAGACATTTCGCAAGCTGCACCCGATTCTCAAGGAGCAGCACTTCCTGAATCCGAAGGAAGAGGACGATGATCCCTACGAGTCGACGCAGGTCACGGCGCTGATCGCCAACGAGCACGGAATCTTCGGTGTGTACTCGATGCGCGAGGTGTTCGAATACACGCAATTCTGGGCGGCGGGGTCCGGCCGCGAATTCGCGCTGGGCGCCATGCACGCACAATATTCACGCCTCAAGACAGCGGGAGCCGTTGCCAAGGCAGGGGTCGAAGCGGGCGCACTGTTCGACAAGAATTCCGCGCTGCCGATGACGCTTTACACACTCAAGGCAAAGTCCGCTTGAGTGTGCCAAATGAGTGTGTCCAATGAGGATGCCTTGACCCAAACGCTTTCGCGCGACGCACTCACCCGCTTCGTGTTCGAGCGGGCCGCGGTTCGCGGCGCGTTGGTTACCCTCGATACGACCTCGCGCGCCATCCTGGCGTGTCATCCGTACCCACCCGCATTGCGGCGCGTACTGGCGGAACTGCTGGCGGCCTCGACGCTTCTCGCCTCCACGCTCAAGTTCAGTGGCAGCCTCATCGTGCAGTTGCAAGGCGACGGCCCCGTGCGCCTGCTCGTTGTCGAATGCAACGACGCGCTGGAATTGCGCGCGACGGCACAATGGGACGCGGAACGCACCACGGCGTTCGGGCCCGATGCGACCCTGGCGGAACTCGCTGGCGGGGCGACGCAGGGCCGCCTGGTCATCATTCTCGACCCTAAAGGCAGAGGCACCATTTACCAGGGGATCGTGACGTTGGAGACCGCGTCGATCTCCGGCCTCATTGAACACTATCTGGCGACATCCGAGCAGCTCGCAAGCCGTCTCATCCTGGCGACGGATGCCGGCATGGCCGCGGGCCTTCTGGTGCAACGTCTGCCCGGTGTTGACGCCATCGGTGAGCTTCCCCCGGATGAAGCATGGACGCGCGCGGCCGAGCGCATCGCGCAGGTCGATCCCGTCAAGCTGCTCGCGCCGCTGGCCCCGCAGACACTGCTTGCCGAATCGTTTCCTCACGACGACGTGCGCGTATTCCGGCCAAAGGTAGTGAGTTTCGGTTGCCCGTGTTCGCGGGAGCGCGTCGAGAGCGCACTCCGCATTACCGGCAAGGCGGAAATCGAGTCGATCCTGGACGAGCGCGACGACGTCGTGGTGACCTGCGAATTCTGCAACCGCCGGTACGTTTTTGTGCCTGCGGAGGCACGCGCGGTTTTCGCGCTCGAAGTGTCCTCGGCCCGCCATTGACCCGCTTGCATGAGCCTGTACACCCCGACGCACTTCACCACGCACGACCGCGCGGCGATCGCCCGCCTCATGCACGAGCACTCGTTCGCCACGCTGGTCACGCCGGCTGCGCCCGAGACGCTGGTATCGCACCTGCCGCTGCTGCTGGTCCCGGGCTGCGAGCCGCACGGCACCCTGCTCGGACACTTCGCGCGGGCGAATCCGCACTGGCAGCATGTCCGGGAAGTCCAGTCGGTTGCCATTTTCCACGGGCCGCACGCCTACGTTTCACCCTCGTGGTACGGCGAGCCCGAAAGCATGGTACCGACGTGGAACTACGCAACGGTGCATGCGCACGGCACGCTCGAGCTCGTCGACGATGCGGTCGAAGCGCAGGGAATCATGGACGCGCTCGTGCAGCGCTTTGAAGGCGCGCGCGCGGCGCCCTGGAAATTCAAGCGCGAGGAGCGTGAACGCAATGCGCTGATGGGCTCGATTCAGCCGTTTCGCATGCGCATC
>JAYTIR010000117.1:0-3142 GCA_043731765.1 Burkholderiales bacterium | reverse complement strand
GCCATCGAATCTGGGGTAGAGCTGTGGTGAATGGGATTGAGGATGTCGAAGAGGCCGGCCGCACGGTCGCCCTGTCCGAGCTTCGCGTAGGCAAATATCGACCATGTCGCGCCATGCGTATATTGCCCGCCGTTTTCGCGAATGCCGGGAGGATAGCCCTTGATGTAGCCGGGGTTCAAAGATGTGCGATCGAAAGCCGGCGTGAACAGCAGCGCGAGCTTGTCGTCGTGACGGATGAGATTTTTTTCAACGGATCCCATGGCCTTCGCAGCATGATCGCGATTCGCGGCACCCGACATCACGCTCCACGACTGCGCGATGGTGTCGATCTTGCATTCCTCGCTTTCATTTGAGCCGAGCGGTGTTCCGTCGTCGTAGTAGCCGCGCCGGTACCAGGCGCCGTCCCAGCCCGCCGGTCCTTCGAGGTTATCCCGCAGCTCTTGAGTATATTTGCGCCACGCGGCGGCGCGTCCATGATCTCCGCGCGCATCGGCAAAGGGCGTAAAAGCATCGATCGTGGCGATTAGGAACCATGCGAGCCAAACACTTTCACCGCGTCCCTTCGCGCCGACATTGTTCATACCGTCGTTCCAATCGCCAGTGCCGAACAATGGCAGAGCGTGAGGACCGAGCGTCAGACTGGAATCGATCGCCCGCGCTGCATGCTCGTAGAAACTATCCTGCTCGCTCGACTGACCCGGTTGATAATACGCCTCGGCTTCACCCTCCTTGATGGCAGCACCCTCTAGAAAAGGAACAACCTCGTCCAATACGCAGGTATCGGCCGTCGTTGCAATGTAATGCGCGGCAACATAGGCCAACCAAATTCTGTCATCACTGATGCGAGTGCGAATGCCCAGCCCGGATGAGGGCAACCACCAGTGCTGGACATCGCCCTGGATGAACTGCCGGGACGCCGCCCGAAGCAAATGCTTGCGCGCGATATCGGGACGTGCGATGCACAGTGCCATCACGTCCTGCGACTGGTCGCGGAAGCCGTAGGCACCACTGGCCTGGTAGTACGCGGCGCGCGCCCACACGCGACATCCCAGCGTCTGATAAAGCAGCCAATCGTTGAGGAGGATGTCCATAGCGCGACTGGGCGTACGCACCTGAACCGTATCAAGCACCGCGTCCCATTGCGCGCGCACGCCTTCCAAGACAGCGCCGATATCGGCCGCGCGATATTTCCATATCAGCGCCCGCGCGTCGGCTTGCGAAGCGGCATCGCCGAGCATGACTACGATTTCGACCTTTTTATCCGGCGCAAGTCCAATCAATGTCTGCAGCGCAGCGCACGGATCGAGTCCCGCACCCACGCGGCCCAACAACGGCGTCTTATCAGCGAGCGCAGCGGGACGGTTGACCGCGCCGTGACGCCCGAGGAACTCCATTCGGTCGCCGGTGCATGACGTCTGACTGCCGCCAAGATCGATAAAAGCCACACGATTTGCAAACTCCGCGCGCCAAGCATTGCGGGCAAAGAGCGCGCCTGTCGCCGCGTCACGCGACGTGACTACGAACGGTGCCGGTACCGTGCCATTCGCGCCCAAGGCCCATTCGACGTATTCGGTGACTGACAGGTGGCGGGTGCGCGGCGAACCGTTTCTCAGGCAAAGCCGTGACAGTTTGACAGGATCGTTCGGTGGCACGAACTGAACCAGCTCCACGTCTATTCCATGCGCATGGTGCGTGAAGCGGCTGTAACCCTTGCCGTGCTCGACGTTATAGGTCGCCGTCGGCACTCGGACCGGCAGCGGCGTGGCACTCCACATGTCGCCGCTATCTTCGTCGCGCAGGTAGAGAACGTCGTGCGGCGTGTCGCTGACCGGATCGTTCGGCCACGGCGTCAACGGGTTCTGCTGGCTATTGAGCGACCAAGTATAACCGCCGCCCTCGGCCGACACCATAAAGCCGAAGGAAGAGTTGGCGATCACGTTGACCCAGGGCGCGGGCGTACAGCGGTTGCCGTCGAGCTTGATCGCATAGGTGCGGCCGGCTTCTATGAAGCCGCCCACGCCATTATCAAACTCGCGTATCGGCTGTTTTACCGGTGCCGATGCCACGTCGCCGGTTGCCGCTTGTGATGAATGAATTGATTCCCCTGCTGCCATGGCCGATGGCGTGTTGGTGCGTCCGTCACCCGTTGTTGGCAACTCGACACTTCGCGACGCATCTAGTACGATACGCGCGGCGGTTGCGATCCCAGTGCGCACCTGCTCGGAAATCGTTTTGTCATCAAGGACAAACACCGAAGCTTGCGCGGCGTCGCGATCAACCTGTAATATGGCGGTCTGCGCTTGGGCCCGCTCGTTCAGTGCCGCGTGCAAATGTTTGTCGTCCCCAGCGGTTGTGTTGAGCAGCACAATATCGACTCCAAGTTTCTTAGACTGCCAGTAGTGCTGCGCCAGTAGCATCTCATGCACCGCCGCCATATGCCGGTCTGTGGCGATGCGCAGCAGTACAATCGGACGGTCGCCGGAAATACCACAGCTCCAGAGCACGGGCGCACCGCCAGTACCACGCTCCAGAATCTCGGCTGCTGCCCGTCTGGTGTTGTCGGAATAAAGTAGGGCGCCCGCTAAAGTTTGGAAACGCTTGGCCTGCTCAACGTCGATGCCGAGCCGTGCATGCTCGGCGGCGGCGTGGGTCACAGATCTGGAAAGCATCTTTTCGCAGGCGCCCCTTGCGCGCAAGGGCTGAACGAGCGCCAATGCGGACGCACGCGAACCGGCGACTACAGTCCAGAACGCGACCTCCACGCTGGCACTGGGATTGACGCGCACTTTTCGGCGTAAACTGAATATCGGATCAAGCACGTACCCGCTGGTGTTCGATAGGGTTGCACCGGCTTGCATTGCCTGCGCGTGTCGCAGCGTTCGACCGCGACCGACGAAGCGCATGCGATCGGTTTCAAAATCACACTTGCCTGCGTCATGCGCGTCAACCACAGCGATGTGCGCAGCCCACACCTCGGCCTCGTCTCGGGCGCGCCGACGCCGAGTCGCAAGTAGAATTCCGCCCTGCTCCACCCATTCGGTTTGGACGAACATTTTGGAAAACGCCGGATGGGTGGCATCGGCGCGCCCCGACCCAAGCACGAGTTCCGCAAAGGAAGTCAGAGTGATCTCGCGCGGACTTT
>JAYTIR010000116.1:0-5059 GCA_043731765.1 Burkholderiales bacterium | reverse complement strand
GGCCGGCGGAAAGCCAGCGGAGCAGGTGCGCTTCCTCGGTCGACAGCTCGGTATCGCTGATGCCGATGGCCTGGAACCCCATTTCCCGTCCCCAGGCGGCAATGTCGACGGCGAGCGCCGCCCAATCGCGCGTCGCGGTTATTGCCGTGCCAGCGCCGGTATGATTCATCGGTGCTAGCCTAATCCATCCGCGTTGTATTTTCGCGACACTGAACAATTCCCGAATGCCTGACCCATTTCATCTTGCCGACGCCGAAGCGACCGAAAGGGTGGGGGCCGCGCTGGCCCCGGCACTCGGCGGTGGGATGGTGGTCAAACTGCACGGCGACCTCGGCGCGGGGAAGACAACGGTGGTGCGGGGCGCGCTCAGGGCACTGGGCTGGGCCGGACCGGTCAAAAGCCCGACCTATACACTGGTTGAATATTACCCGTTTTCGAGCTTATACTTCTATCACTTTGATTTTTATCGGTTCGCCGATCCAAGCGAATGGGAAACAGCGGGGCTTGCCGAATGTTTCCGCGACGACGCGGTCTGTTTAGTGGAATGGCCCGAGCGGGTCGCGGGACTTCTGCCGCTGGCGGATATCGACATCGCACTCGCGCATCCCAATCCGGGCGCCACCGGACGCGACTTGGTGCTTGCGGCACACACGGTAGCCGGTGAGCGATGCCTGGCCGCGATCACTCACGCAATCACGCTGCCGGGCACATCGGGCTGACGCGCGTTTCGATCGAGCGCCGCCGCCTGTGTCAATGGCTGCTGTTGCCCGCGACGCAGTTGCTGCTGCCACGCGCGTGGGCCAACGCCGGCCGCATCGCATCCGCGCGATTGTGGCCGGCGCAGGAATACACACGCGTCATCCTCGAATCGCCGGCGCCGATTGCGCACCAGTTGCTCTCGCTCAAGAATCCCCAACGGCTGGTGCTGGACCTCGAAGGCATCGAACTCACACCCGAACTCGAGCAGTTGCCGGCGCGCGTGCAACCGACCGATCCGTTCATCGCCAGGATCCGGTTTGGCAAGAAGGCACCGAATGTCGTCCGGGTCGTGCTCGACGTGAAGGCGGAGGTCAAGGCCGACGCTTTCGCGTTGAAGCCGTTCGCCGAATATGGCCACCGCCTCGTGCTGGACATCTATCCGTTGGTACCCATCGATCCGCTGATGGCATTGCTGGAAGGCGAGCGCGCGAAGGAAAATGCCGCGCTGGTGCGCCCGCCGGAAACCGTGGCGTCGTCGCGTGACCGCCCGCGAGAGTCACGACAGGAAGACAAGGCGCGGCCGAGGCCGGAAGGTACGCCGTCGCCGCGGCGGATTACGATCGCCATCGACCCCGGCCATGGCGGCGAGGATCCGGGCGCGATCGGCCGCCGCGGCACGTACGAGAAAAACGTCGCTCTCGCGATCGGCAGGAAGTTGAAGACCCTGGTCGATGCGGAACCCAACATGCGCGCCATGCTCACGCGCGATGACGACTACTTCGTGCCCCTTGCCGATCGAGTGCAGAAGGCGCGGCGCGTGCAAGCCGATCTCTTCATCTCGATTCATGCGGATGCATATCGTGAACCGAACGCGCGCGGTTCATCGGTATTCGCGCTGTCGGAGAGCGGTGCCACCAGCGCTGCCGCGAAGTGGCTTGCGCAGAAGGAAAACAGCGCCGACCTGATCGGCGGCGTGGACCTTGACCGGCGCGATCCCGTGCTCGCGCGCACGCTGCTCGACCTCTCCCAGACCGCGCAGATCAGCGACAGCCTGAAGGTCGGCCGGCAGGTCCTGGAGGGCATCGGCACGCACAACGCATTGCACAAGGCCACGGTCGAACAGGCGGGATTCGCGGTGCTGAAGGCGCCCGACATTCCGTCCATCCTGGTCGAGACGGCTTTCATCTCCAATCCGGACGAGGAGTTGAAGCTGCGCAGCGAGCGCCACCAGCAGAAGTTCGCCGAGTCGATTCGCGATGGCGTGGCGCGCTACTTCGCGCAGAATCCCCCGCTCGCGCGCGCATGACCTTCCGCGGCGCGAACCTGTAGAATTCGCGGCATGTTGCGATTCTTCCTCCTGTTCGTCCTGTTGCTTGCCGTGCTGTTCGGGCTGGAGCTCACGCCGTGGGCGCAGGACTGGCTGGTAGTGCCGTGGACCAGCGCGCTGGCGTCGATATCGACGTCCATCGTGACGCTCTTCGACGGCAACATCGAGGCCACCGGCAAGGTCATGCGCAGCACCACGAACGGCTTTGCGGTGTCGATCGAAGCCGGATGCAACGGGGTCGAGGCGATGCTGGTGCTGCTCGCCGCAATGCTCGCCTTCCCTGCGTCGTGGAAGCACAAGGCCGTTGGCCTGGTAATCGGGATACTTGCCGTCCAGCTGCTCAATATCCTGCGCGTCATCAGCCTTTTCTACCTCGGGCAATGGAACTACGACGTGTTCGAATGGGCGCATCTTTATGTGTGGCAGGCTCTGATCATGCTCGACGTGCTCGTGGTCTGGTTGATCTGGGTCCGGCGCGTTCCGCGCATCGACGATGCCCGCGCTCCACCGGGCGCTCCGCCTGCGCTTGCCGCCGGATGAGCGAAAACGAAATTCCGAAGTTGGCGGACGGCGGACGCACTGCTTCGCCGCGCTTTCTGAAAAGCCCCCTTACGCGGTTCGTGGCGGCCACTTTTGCGTGGCTGCCGGCGACCTTTGGCTTGTGGTATCTGCTGGGGCCGATACTGCTCTGGCCCGTGCGACTTCTCGTTCAGCTCGTTGCACGTGCTGGATTCGGCGACCTCGTGCGGACGATCGAATCCGGTGGCTCCGCGCTGACGTTCATCACCACGTTGAAGCCCGGCGAGGGCGCAGGCGCGGGCGTGGTCAGTGTCGACGTCAACATGCTGGTCTACGCGTTCGGCATGCCGTTGTTCGCGGCGTTGACGCTCGCGGCGCGGGAGGCTTCGTGGTGGCGCACCCTGGCCCTCGGATATGTCGTGATGTTGCCTTTCGTCGCGTGGGGCGTGCTGGCCGACTTTCTCAAGGGGATCGCGATTGCGGCATCATCGGCAATCGCGTCGCAGACCGGCTTTTCGCCGTGGCAACGCGAGTTGATCGCGTTCGCGTATCAGTTCGGCTCGCTGATATTGCCGGCGGTGGTACCCGCGGTCCTGTGGGTGCTGCTGCACCGCGCATTCCTGGAGCGATTGCGGCTGCGCGGCCCTTCATGAGGTTTTGCTGGCCGAACCGGGATCGCGCAGATACTCCCGAAGCGGCGCGAGATGCCGCTCATAATTGCGCCAGCGCCCCGACGAACGTTGATAGAGCGCCTCGCGCACCTGCCAGACGCTTGCCGTCTTGACCGCGTTGCTCACGTTCTGGAAGTTCATGCAGTTCTCGTCCCATTCGATCCCGCAGAAGGCAAGCAGTCCCTCGACAGCCGGCCTGGGTTCGCGCACGAAGTCGTCGTAGTCGAAATCACGAATGTCTGCGCCATAAAGCGACTTCCAGTGCGCCATCAGGCGCCGGTATTGCCGGTAGTAATGGGCGATATCCATCAAGTCCAGCGCGTAACCCACGCCGTGGTCGAGATGCAGAAAAAAGACCGACAGGCAATTGTCCAGCGGATCGCGCTTGGTGTGGATGATTCTGGCGTTCGGGAACAGGGTCTTGATCAGGCCGATGTACAGAAAATTGTCCGGCCGCTTGTCGGTGACATGCTCGGCGTGCGGAAAGAGTTTGGCGAGCATGTCGCGATAATTCGCGGCGAGTTGCTCGAGCTGTTGCCGGGAAACACGCGTCATCGCGGACGGGAACGGCGCCAACGCGGTTTGCACGCAGGTCGGCAGAAAATCGATCTCGCCGCCGGCCCGCACGCGCGGATGACCCGCCAACACCTGTTCGGTCAGCGTTGAGCCTGAACGATACATGCCGCAGATGAAAATCGGACGCGCGACGGAAGCCGGCGCGGCAAGCTTGAACCGATCCACGGTGAACGTTGCGATCAATTCATCGACGAATTGCTCGTGCCGGCGCCGATCGTAGAAAACGCCGCGTGGCGCCGCGCTTGCCCGGCTCTGCCGGTTCGCCATGACATAGGCGTCGAACGCCTGGTCATGGGCGCCGCATGCGTCGAGCATCTTGCCGAGCGCGAAGCCAAGGCTCGCCTTGTCGGCCGGAGTTGCGCTGACATGGGCAATCGCTTGCCTCAGCTTGCCGAACAGTGGATCGTCCGGCGCTGCGACCGTCTTGAGACTGGCATAGCGCGCCAGAGCCTCATGGTTGGTGGGATCGAGCGTCAGGAGACTTTCGTAAGCAGCGAGCGCTTGGTCGCGCTTGCCCAGGTCCTCCTGAAGATTGGCGAGATTGAAGAGCGCTGGAATGAATGTCGGACTCCGTGCGAGCGCGGCGCGCAACTCCCGTTCCGCGGCATCGTCCTGGCGCAAATAGTCCGAGAAGATGACGCCGCGGTTGAGATGAACTTCCTCGGGCCGGGTTACGCCCCGATCAAGGGCTTGCTGATAAGAGGCCAGCGCCGCGTCGAAGCGGCGCGCCTTGCGCTGCAGGACCCCCAGGTTGTACCAGCTGTCCGGAAGATCGGGCCAGCGCGCGAGCAGAGCTTCGTAGGCCGCCTCCGCCTCGGCCAGACGGCCCGCGCGCTCCAGCTCCTTCGCTTCGCGCACCATGGCACGAGTGTCATCGTTGATTGTCACATCAGCACGTCCGTCACGGGCAGCGCATCGCTCGACGCCGGTTCCTCACCTTCGCGCCTCCTCACCTTTTCATCTTTCTTGCCACTTCGCGTTCCCTCAGCACTTTCCGCTGCACCTTGCCGGTCGTGGTCATTGGCAGCGCGTCGATAAACTCAATTTCCTTCGGGTACTCGTAGGGCGCGAGGAACTTGCGCACGTGCTGCTGGATGTCCTCTTCCAGCGCTTTCGAGGGCGCGTGCCCCGCGGCAAGCACGATGAAGGCCTTGACGACATTGCCCCGGGTTTCGTCCGGTGACGGAACCACCGCGGCGTTCGCGACCGCGGCGTGCTTGACGAGGCAGTTCTCGATCTCCGACGGGCCGACGCGATAGCCGGCCAC
>JAYTIR010000115.1:0-19434 GCA_043731765.1 Burkholderiales bacterium | reverse complement strand
ATCGGCACTGCCAGGCGCCCGGCACTGCTCGTCGCTTTCAAGACGATGCAGCGTGTCGCGTCGTGACTTCGGCTCCACAGGGTCATGAACAACGCCAGGTAGCGACCGAACTGGGTGTCACTCAGCAGCGATTCGGGCTCGGCCAGGACGTCGTGGGCCTCGGCGAGAGTTCGCAGTGGCAAAGGTTCGCGCAACGGCAGCACGCCGTCCATTTCGTCCAGCAGCCGACTCACCAGCGTTGAGCCGACATGGCCAGTGTGGAAGATGAAATGCACGGGGCGTCCGTTGCGCACGCGCTGTGCCGCGTCGCGGACAACGTCGAGGGGCAGCCACGCCCCCTGGGTAGCCGGACCCAGAATTCGATCATCCAGAAAACTTGCGGCGCGATAGGAGGCCGCGTCTAGCCTCACGAACAGGGCGGCGTCGCGAATCAAGTCCAGCTTCTGGGGATAGACCTCCGGTGACGCAGGCAATTGCTCCAGAAGCTCGTCGGCGATGGATGCGGGCTGTTCTAGGGCCACTCTCGAATTCCCAAGGTCGGCGACCGCGGAGACTGTCGCCTCGAAATGCCGGAGACGCCCTCCCACGGCCGCAGATTGTGCGTTTGCTGCGACGAGGCGATGCGAGTACGCTATTGCTCTGGCTTGATATCTTGAGTCGAATCCGGAGGGTCCGATCATGCGCAAGCAAACACTATCGGCAATATTCATCTCGGCGCTTGCGTGCATGGCGCTCGGCGTCGGTTCCGGCGCCGCGGCGCTGGCGCCGAACGACGGACTCATCCAGATACATTCGCGTAGTCTAGACGAATTCTTTGTACGCCCGGATGTCGACTTCCAGCGCTATCACAAGGTGATCGTGGACCCGGCCGAAGTTGCGTTGCGCAAGGGTTGGCTGAAGAGTATCAACGCCACGCGGGGGCCCTCGCGCTGGCTGGTCCCGGAAGATGCCCGTAACATCACGGACAATGTGGCCGCCAGTCTTTCAAGCGCGGTTGCCGAGTCGTTCCGAACGCGCGGCTTCGAAGTTGTCACGGCGCCAGACGCAGGCGTGCTGCGTGTTTCGTTGCGGGCGACGGACATGGTCGTCAACGCGCCGGATGTGGCGTCTGCGTATCCGCAAGCGCTGTTCAACGTTGATGCGGGTGAGGCGACGCTCGCAATGGAAGTCCGCGATGCCACGTCCGGCACGCTTCTGGGGCGAGTCGTAGATCGTGGAACTGCGCGCGAATTGTCGTCCAGGATCAACCGGGCCTTCAGCGTAACCAATCAATTCTGGTTTGATGCACTCTTCAGGCAGTGGGCGGTGAACTGCATTCGCGGCTTTGAATCCGTGCGCGTTTCCAATTGAGCTCCAGCGGGACTTAAGGGCCGGGCCCGCCAGCACGCCGATGTCGGTGAGGCCATTCGGTCTTGTGAGTGGCATTCCGCACGGATGAAAGCCGGCGCCGGCGGATTCGACCCCGCGTTGATCCCCGGGCTGTCGCCGAGCGTCCGCTCGAATGCGTCGCCAACGCCAATTTCGTCTCGGCTTCCGGTCGTGTCCTCATTGGATTCGATAATCCAGGTGTTAGAATCCGGGGCCTGAATTTCAGGCTCAAATTTGGCTGGTGGCCGCGCTTGGTCGACCATTGCAAGGAAAATGCAACTTTCGCAACCCTTCATTCGCCTATCCCTGACGGTTGACGCTGACCGCTTACGCACGGAAATCGAACAGTTTGGCCCGGAAGATTGGCGTGACCATCCGCAAGGGCATCCTGGCAATTCGGCGTTGCCCCTGGTGGCCCGGCGCGGACAATCACAGGATGATGGTGTTGCCGGGGCGATGGGTGCAACACCGCATCTAGCGCGTTGCCCGTACGTAAAACAGGTTCTGGCCGCCCTGGGTGTACCCCTTGGCCGCACTCGCCTCATGCGGCTCGCGGCTGGCGCTGAGGCCACATCGCACGTGGACACGAATTACTACTGGTCACAGCGCGTGCGCGTGCACATACCGATCGTAACGTCCCCTGGCGTGCGTTTTCTGTGCGGCGACGCGGAGACACACATGGGGCCGGGAGAAGTCTGGCTGTTCGACACGTGGCGTCCGCACAACGTTCTGAATTCGTCCGGAGCCGAACGAATTCACTTGGTCGCGGACACGGTCGGGAGCAGCGCGTTCTGGGCGATGGCGCACGACTCTGGCCCGGACTCCTCTGCCATCCCGTACGTTCCTGGTGTGGATCCGCCACTTACGCTGGAATCGATCAACTTTTCGATCGTGATGAGCCCCTACGAATTTGGCACGATCTGGGCGGGTTGGCTTGCGGATGCCAAGACCGCAAATACCGACTCCGCCGCGATCGCAGCAATCGATTCCGAGGTGCGGCAAGTTCAGCTCGACTGGCGCGCAACGTGGGCGGCCCATGGCGAGGCTCCCGAAGGTTGGCCAATTTTCGTTGACCTGATCCGGACGCTGCAAATGATTGCCACCCGTCACCTTGGTGCAATCAAGCTCGCCAACCGGCAGGACCTGGCACGCCTCATCCAGATTTCACTCATTCCTTCGCTCCACTCACCCAATTTGGCCGGCAGCGGAATTCTGTCCGGTTACATTCCTGATCTTGGCCAGGAACCTGCGAATGCAGTGGCAGCCGCAGGGCTGCAATCCACGGAAGCAATTCCGCGCCGGTCCGGCCGACCATCAATCACGCGGCCGCTGATCATCCTTTGTGCGCCGCGCTCCGGCAGTACGCTGCTGTTCGAGCGCCTTGCCGCCTGCAGTCCGGATTGGTTCACGGTCGGGAACGAAAGCCATGTTCAGATTGAAGGAATAGACTCGCTGAAACCGGAAGGGCGTGGCTTTGATTCCAATGTGTTGAATGCGTCCGATGCCACGCGCGAGATCACAGCCGATTTGCACGCGCGCTTTCTTTCCTCCCTGCGCGACCGCGATGGGCGACGGCCGTCCTTTGGCAGCGACCAGTTGCGGTTGCTGGAAAAAACGCCGAAGAATGCTCTGCGCATACGTTTTCTACGGTCGGTATTTCCCGACGCACGTTTTCTTTACCTTTGGCGCGAGCCCGAGGAAAGTCTGGCCAGCATGATCGAAGGCTGGCAATCCGAACAATTCCTGACCTATCCCGAATTGCCGGACTGGCCGGGGCCGAAATGGTCCTATCTTCTGGTGCCTGGCTGGCGCGAACTGGCCGGAATCCCGCTTCAAGAAGTTGTTGCTGCCCAATGGCGGATTACCCAGGAGCGCCTGCTTCTCGACATGGCCGGGATCGCACCAGTGGCGATTCGCGCACTCAGCTTTGCCGATTTTCTTGCATACCCCGAACAGTCGCTGCGGGCAATCTGTGATTTCGCGGGTGTGAAATTCGATCGCTCACCGCCCACCAACCTGCCTTTTTCCATGCACACGCTGACGCCACCGGCACCCGACAAATGGCGGCGTCACGAAGACGAGCTGGCCCCGTTGCTACCTGCGCTATTACCGATTGTTCATCAGGCACGGCAATTCGTCGCCGCTCGAAAGCTGCCGGTCGAGCCGATCTCCGTCGATTCGCAAGCGAGATCACAACAGGAAGGTCTCCCGCCGCAAGCCAGTACGTCGAACCGATCCGCCGTTGCGGCAGGGCCTGCGGCTGATATTTTGGCGCCACCTTCCGACGCCTCGCAATTCGCAAGCTTCAATACGGACAATCTACCGGAAATCCTGCGTCAACTTAAGATCTCGCTGCTCGTCACCAACTACCAGGGCGGCAACCTCATTGCCATACGCGCGGATGGCGCCGCGATCAATACGCATTTTGCGCATTTCGCCAAGCCGATGGGGCTCACTGTCAGTCGCGACCGACTGATGATTGGAACGGAAACCGGTATCCGTGAGTTTCGCAACATACCCGCGGTCGCCAAGCGGCTCGTTCCGCCAAGTCGCAATGACGGAGTCTATGTCTATCGAAAGCACCACGTTACCGGCAACATCAATATTCACGAGATGGCGCTTGGCACCGATAACGAATGCTGGTTCGTCAACACGCGCTTTTCCTGCCTGTGCACACTCGACGTGGAGAGCAGCTTCCGGCCGCGTTGGCGTCCGGGCTTCATTTCAGGACTCTCTCCCGAGGATAGATGCCATCTCAACGGCCTGGCAATGGTGAATGGCCAGCCGCGCTGGCTCACGGCGTTAGGAGCAACCGATGAGGCTCGGGGCTGGCGCGCAAATACGAAGGATGGCGGTGTAGTCATCGACTATGCAACGCGCGATGTCATTGTTCGCGGATTGTCGATGCCGCACAGTCCGCGATGGTACCGCAATCAATTCTGGATATTGGAGTCGGGTCGCGGAAGTTTGGCGACGATCGATTTGGCCACCGGCAAAGTCACTACGGTCGCGCGCCTTCCGGGATTCACACGCGGACTCGATTTCGTGGGTCCGCTCGCTTTCGTCGGGCTGTCGCAATTGCGTGAGACCAACCCCCTTACCGACATTCCAATTGCGGAAGAAAACGTTGAACGAATGAGTGGTGTTTGGGTGGTCAACATTGAAACCGGAGAAACGATTGCAATCCTGAAATTCGGCGATGCGGTGCAGGAGATTTTTGCGGTGCAGGCGGTCCCCGGCATTCAGTTTCCTGAAATCGTCGACGAGGACGAAGAACTGCTCCAAACGATCTATGCGCTGCCTGACGAGGCTTACAAGGATATTCGCTTCGTTGCGCCCTCAACGGACACTTAGCCAAGCCTTGTTCATGGCGGAGGCGACTCGCGTCAGGCGCCTGCAGTTGCTGGCCACGACAAAATTTACCGACTACTTGAGGCGGTTCACTTTGATGAGCCCCCTCGTGCCCTCGATCGTCAAGTTGTAGCTATTGAAGACGCCCGCCTCGATCGTGACTTTCATCGTGGCGCCCTGGGGCGGTGCGAACACATTGGTGTTGTCACCGTCGATTTGTCGCCATACCTGGCCATTTTCAAGGATGAACACGGCCTTGCCGCGCGCGGTCTTTGCGAACTCCAGCACCACTGACGAGACCTCGGTGACCTCGTTCGGCCCCGGTTCAGGCGCGGGCTTGCCGAAGTCATCGGTCCGCGTCACCGGCTGCGACTTCGGGAAGCCGAACCAGTCAAGGATGCTCTTTTCCTTGGCCGGCGGCGTGGGCGGTGGGGCTGCCAGCGCACCCTTGGCCCTCGCGGCGCCCGCGTCAAAGCACTCGAGGCGCTTGGGAGGGTCCTGGATGTCCGCGCATTTGACCATGTCGGTCAACACATCGCGGACGGGATCGGCGTGGGCCTGGCCCAAGGCCAGCAGTAACAGCGGTGCAGCAATGAGGATTCGCATGTTCGACTCGCATTGATCGGATCGGGCCGTGAGGTGACTCGATCGAAGGGGATTTTTCGCCCAGCTTTCCCTTCAGTGTCCCAATTACATCACAGATCGGTCCCCTTCCCGTCTTCGCGCGTCTGATTCCAATTCAGGGTAACATTCGGAAAAATCTGCTGCCCGTGCGCTGCCGTCGCATGCGCTAGACCAAAATAGACAGACTTCCGAGGACCATGATGAAGAGAAATGTGGCCGCCGTCTTCCTCTCTGCCGTTATGTTCGTGGCGCCGTTTGGGTACGCGGCCGACAAGGTCGTGGGCACGACCGATCTGCAGGCCATGTGGAAGGCCGTCCAGACCGACAAGAAGGCCTACGTTGCCTCCGTACTCAATCTGACCGATGCCGAGGGCAAGAAATTCTGGCCGATCTATGATGCGTACCAACGCGACCTGGACATGTACAACCGCAGGCGCAACGTCGCGCTCGAAGGATTGATCGGCATCGACAAACCGCTGTCCGACCTCTACGCAAAGCAGCTTGCCAAAGAGCTGATCAGCACCGACGAAGGAGAAGTCGCGGCACGGCGCAAGATGCAGAACAAGCTGATAAAGAGCAAATTGTTGAGCCCATTGCCGGCCAAGAAGGCCGCACGCTATCTGCAGCTCGAATCGCAGATTCGCGCGGTGCAGTTCTACGGCATCGCCCAAGAGTTCCCGCTTATCCGGTAGCCGCGCGATGCCCGTTGTGCCTCATCGTGCCCATGAGTTCGGCGGCCCCGCGGCTCCGCGCAGCGAACGCGGGTCCCGGTCGTTGCGGGCGGCGCAAGTCGGCCCGGTTTGGGTGGACTTTTTGCCGCGTTCGTGTAAAGTCCTGCGTTTTCGCAACGAGGCTTGGCCCCGCCTTCCTGGCGGGGCCAATATGTTTTGGCGTACCAGTCCCATTGCCAAATGATCGGTCCGCTGACGCGTGCATTGTCAGATCCTGTCGGTTCGTAACCCCGTATTCCTGATTAATTCGTTTATCGTCTGGAGACAACATGCTGAAGATGACCCGATTGGCCACCCTGGCCGTGGTCCTGTCCCTCGCTTCGGCCTTGATGGTCGTTCCGCAGGCCGTGCAGGCACAGACCGCCGCGCCTGCCGCTGCCCCCGCGGCTCCCGCGCAACCGGCCGCGGCAGCCCCGGCCGCGTCCGCGAAAGCGACCGAAGTGGTCGATAATCCGTACGGCCTCGAAGCACTGTGGAAGGGCGGCGACCTCGTCGCCCGGATCACGCTCGGGATCCTCGTCATCATGTCCGTTGGCAGCTGGTACATCATCATCACCAAGGTCTACGAGCAGGCCAGGATGAACAAGTCCGCGCGCGCCGCGGAAAAATCGTTCTGGAGCGCGCCGTCGGTCCGCGCCGGCGCCGAGGGCCTGAAATCGCGCAGTCCCTTCCGCTTCATCGCCGAAACGGGACTCGAGGCGACGGCCAAGCACGTCGGACTCCTGGGCAACGTCGATATGAACGAATGGATCTCGATGTCGATCCAGCGCAGCATCGACAACGTGTCCAGCCGGACCCAGGATGGCCTCGCATTTCTCGCGACGGTCGGCTCGACTGCCCCGTTCGTGGGGCTCTTCGGCACGGTCTGGGGGATCTATCACGCGCTGACGGCGATCGGCATTGCCGGGCAGGCGTCAATCGACAAGGTCGCGGGTCCGGTGGGCGAGGCGCTCATCATGACCGCGTTCGGCCTCGCCGTTGCCGTTCCCGCGGTGCTGGGATACAACTGGCTCGTGCGCCGAAACAAGACGGCGATGGACAAGGTGCGCGAGTTCGGCGCCGATCTGCATGCGGTGCTGCTCGCGGCACCCAAGCACGCCGCCAGGGGCTGAGCCATGTCGATGAACGTCGGACCGTCTGCCGGCGGCGAAGACGAAACCATCTCCACCATCAACACCACGCCACTCGTCGATGTGATGCTGGTGCTGCTGATCATCTTCCTGATCACGATCCCGGTGGTGACGACGTCGATCCCGGTGCAGTTGCCCAAGGAACGGAACGAAGTCCGCGAAACCAAGCCGGAAAACATCGTGATCTCGGTGGACGCGGCGGGCCGCATCTACTGGAACGAACTGGAGATCAAGACCACGGTGGCGCTGATCGACCGGCTGAAGAAGGTCGCGGTGCTGACGCCGCAACCGGAGGTGCAGATTCGCGGCGACGGCGGCGCGCGCTACAACGGCGTCGGCCGCATCATCTACGCGGTCCAGCGGGCCGGCATCGCGAAAGTTGGCTTCATTACCGAACCGCCGATACGCGGCGGTTGACCTTTCACCGCGCAAGTACAGCAGAAGGAACAGCGCATGAGCATGAACGTGGGTTCCGGCAGCTCCGCCGAACCGGAAGTGATGATGGACATCAACACCACGCCGTTGATCGACGTGATGCTGGTGCTGCTGGTCATGCTCATCATCACGATCCCGATCCAGCTGCACGCCGTAAATCTCAACATGCCGACCGGCATGCCGCCGCCACCGCTCAGTCCTCCGGAAGTGTTGAAGGTCGACATCGATGACGTCGGCAGGATCTGGTGGAACGGCGAGGTCGTGCCGGACCGGGCCACGCTCGAAGACAAACTCCGCGCTGCCTCCGGGCAGGCGGTCCAGCCCGAGATGCATCTTCGCCCCGACAAGAACGCCAAGTACGAGATCGTCGCCGCAGTGATGGCGTCGTCACAGCGTTTGGGCCTCACCAAGATCGGGATCGTCGGCAGCGAGCAGTTCATCGACGAGTAGCCCGAAACGGCGCTGCGCGAGGCAACCGGAGTCACCGCATATGGATTTTGCACGGCAACAACGAGATCCCGCCAAGCATGCGATCGGAATCACCTTCGTGGTGGTGATGCATGTGTTGCTCGTCTATGCTTTGTTGACGGGTCTCGGTCGGGCGATTGTGGAGGTGGTCAAGAAGCCGCTCACCGCGACGATCATCGAGGAATTGAAATTACCTCCTCCGCCGCCTCCGCCGCCGAGGAAGGTCGTCGAAACGCCGAAGGTGCAGCCCGTCCAGACGTTCGTTCCTCCTCCCGACGTTCCGGTACCGACGAATACGGCACCAACGATTTCGGCAACGACCGCCGCACCGCCGACCGAACCGTATGTTGTCGCGGCGCCGGCGCCTCCGGCGCCACCGGCACCCCCGAAACCGGCGGTGCGTCGTGGCGTCACGCGCATTGCGGGTGACTTTCCGGAGTATCCCAAGGCGGCGCTCAAGGACAACATTGCCAAGGGCGAGGTGGTTGCGCGCATGAACATCGACGAGCAGGGAAACGTGACCGATGTCATCATTGTCAGCGCCGTTCCGGCGCGCTATTTCGATCGCGCGGTCATCGCGGCGTTGAAGGGATGGAAATTTGCGCCCGACGGCGAGAAGTACGTCGCCGAAGTCCCAATCGGTTTCACCCTGAAGGACAATTAGGATTCCGCGGCGCTTCCGCATGCCTCAACCAAAAAGTAAAAGGCCGCCCGTGAAGGCGGCCTTTTGCATTGGCGCTGCGCAGAGACGATTTCGGGGGCGAGCCCGCTATTCCGAGGTACGCAACGCGTAGGCGGCCGCGCTCCAGCTCAATGCGCCGGCGAAGAGGATCGCGCCGGCCATGCCCGACAACGACACCGGATGCGCGCCGAGCAAGCGGTAGGCTTCGCGCGCGATATCCAGCACGGCCCCGGGAAGCGCAAGCGAAATGCCGGCCAACGCGACGCCCCACAATGCCACGATTGCGGGCTTGCGCCACGCCGGCAGCGTCAACCGCAAGGGCAGCGCCTGCATGACGCGCGCGGTAAAGCCGCCGTCGGCGATGTACCCGGAACGGGCTTCGCGGGCGTCCGCGTCAAGCAGGCCGTCGAGCCAGTCGCGGTCAGCTGTTGTGTCGGCGTTGTGCGAATTGGCGGTCATGCTCAATTTCCCTCAGTTGCCCTCAGTTACCCTCAGTTACCCTCAGTTACCTTCTGGCGCCCAGGCAGCCATTGCCAGTTTCAACTTCTGCTTGCCCCGCAACACGTGGGTCTTTACCGTGCCGACCGGGCAATCGAGAACGTAGGCGGCTTCCTCGTGCGTCAGGTCATTATGGTAGCACTGCACGATCGCGGCCCGTTCGCCTTCGGACAATACGGCCATCGCGCGTTCCAGGTCGATCTTGAGCGACGCGCTGCGGGCATGGTCGCCATGGGCATTCTCGCCATCCCCCGCATTGCCGTCGTCGTCTTCGGCGACGGCGTCATCGCGGTCGCCCAGCAGTTCTTCCTTCCGCTTGCGCGCATTCGACAGCCAGCAGTTCGTCGCGATCCGGTACAGCCAGGTCGAAAAGCGCGCCTCCTGCCGGAACGATTTCAGATTGCGCCAGGCGAGCACGAAGGTCTCCTGTGACAGGTCATCGGCCAAGGCGTGGTTTCCTGCAGTCAATTTGCGCAGACAGGCGCGCACCGTCGACTGGTGGCGGCGCACGAGTTCGGCGAACGCGTGGCGGTCGTCCCCAACCAGTGCGCGCGCGATGAGGGTTGCATCGGAGACCTCGTTAGACGCCATCCGGACGTCAAGGGAGTCGGGGGCCGCATTTCACGTGCCTCACGCGCCTCCCGCCGGAGGAGGGGGCGGAACATCCGCGGGTGCGGCGAGCTGGCGGGCCTCGAAGTACCAGAGGAAAGCGTAACCAATACCGAGGAACAGGAGCACGAGGCCGATCCAGTTGGGCGAACGGTCGTCGAACATCGAATAGGCGATAAACGACAGGCCCACCGCGCCCAGTATCACGCCCTTGCGCAGGTCCGACCATGCCGCGCTGCTGCGCAGTGCCTTGGCCTGTTCCATCAAGGGCGCGCGCGCGGCCATCGCATTGACCGCGGCCGAAGCCTGGCCCGAATGGAGCGCGGCAAGCGCCTCGGCCGGCGGGACGACGCCTTTTTCGGCCAGCTGGACCATGGTGTCGTTCAGCATCCGGTTCTTGCGCAGTTTGTACCAGATGAGAAGCGCGGTGATGAGCACCGGGGTAAGGAACACGACAAACACGATTCCGAAGAGCACGTTGGCGAGCCCCCGGTCTTCGTGAACAAATTGGTCGAAGGAATCGTACTCGCGGTCGGTGCCGCCGATGCCGACATGGACGCGTTTTTTCTTCCCGGTGCCGCCGTCCTCGACCCGAATCCCGTGGCGGTCGATGGTGACCGTGGGAGAATCGTCGCTGCTTGCCGCCTCATCCTTGGCGGCCTCATTAGTCACCTTTGCCGCTTCCTTTGCCGCAGACTTGGCTGCGCTGGCGGCCTCTTTGGTGGCGTTGGCAGCCTCCTTGGCCGCGTCCTTGGGGGCCTTGCTGGCGTCGGCCTGGGCGACCATCAGGGGGGTCACTACGCGGGGCAAAAGCGTGTTTTCGCCGGCCTGGACCGGAGGCGCATAGGGCCCGAAGGCCACGACGAGCGCGCCCAGGATGGCCCCGCCCAGGACAATGCGGCGGGCAAGCGGCCGGACAGCAAGCCGCAACGTGGGATAGTTCATTTTTTCTCCGTTCAAGGTCGGGTTTCCTCGATTGGATGCGCTAAGTGGGTGTTTCGGATTCGCCCCCTGATGGCGAAACCGCCGCCCGGCGGGCGTCAAGCGGTGCCCGGCGCAGGGCTGGCGCGGCAGGACCCCATGCTATCATCGTCTGCGATCATTCATTCGCGGCGAGACTTCCAAAAAGCCGCCGCCGCTGCCGATGGCTGTCCCTCCCGCCCGTCCGGCCTCTATTCTGAACATTGCGCCATTCCGCCGTTGCGTTCGCGGTGCCGCCAAACTGGCTGCCGGGGCACTGCTCGCGCTGGCCGTGGTGTCGTCCGCCGCGGACGACACGGTCACGCTGAATTTCGTCAACGCCGACATCGACGCCGTGGTCAAGGCGGCATCCGAGATCACCGGCCGCAATTTCGTGATCGACCCGAAGATCAAGGGCACGATCAATATCGTCTCGGCCCGGCCGGTCCCGCGGGAGCTGGTCTATCCGACGCTGCTGTCTGCGCTGCGCCTGCAGGGCATCATCGCCGTCGAGGGCAACGGCGTGACCAAGCTCGTCATGGAAGCCGATGCCAAGCAGCAGGGCTCCGAGGTAATACGCGGTCCGGTCAGCGGGAGCGGAGACCGCCTGGTCACGCAGGTCGTCACGCTGCGCTACGAATCGGCGCTGCAGCTGGTCAACGTGCTGCGTCCGCTGATCACGCCGAACAACACCATCGCCGCCTATGCCGGAACGAACGCGCTCATCATCACCGACTACGCCGACAACCTGCGGCGCATCGACAAGATCATCGCGTCGCTCGACCAGCCGCCGTCGGGCGAGCCGGTCATCGTGACGCTGAAGCATGCGTCGGCGATCGACCTGGTGCCGCTCCTCAACCGGCTCGTCGGCGCCGACACCGTCACGCAAGGCGGAACGCCCGGCGACACGCAGCAGAGAATCACGATCGTCGCCGATCCGCGTTCGAACAGCGTGTTGCTGCGTTCGGACAATCCCGGCCGCGCTGCGCGCATCAAGGCGATGATCGAACAACTCGACACGCCGCAGCGCGCGGGCGGCAACATGTTCATCGTGTACCTGCGCAATGCCGATGCGGCGCGCGTCGCGCAAACGCTGCGCGCGCTGCTGTCGGGCGGTGGGGACATTGCGCCGGCGTCGAGCGCACCCGCGCAATCCATGTTCGGCAGCCAGCTCACGAGCCCGGCGGCCGCCAACGCGGCACCGGCGGCACCCGCTTCGGCGGCAAATCCTTTCACGAGTGGTGCGGGCAGCGGAGGCGGCAGCACCGGCAACGTCACCATCCAGGCCGACGTCGCCAACAACGCGCTGATCATCATGGGTCCGGAGCCGGTCTACAACAATCTGCGCACGATCATCGACCGTCTTGATGTGCGACGGGCACAGGTGTTCGTCGAGGCACTGATCGTCGAAGTGACCTCGGACCGGGCAGCGCAGTTCGGCATCCAGTGGCAGGTCCTCCAGGGCTTCAACAGGAACAACGTGCAGGGGTTTGGCGGGACCAACTTCGGCGCGCAGGAAAGCGGCAACAACATCGTCCGCGGGTCCGTGAACCTGGGATCGCTGGGCCAGGGCCTCAATCTGGGCATCATCAACGGGACGATCGCCATTCCCGGCCTCGGCGTCATCACCAACCTGGCGCTCCTTATCCGCTCGCTGGAACAGGACGCCAACGCCAACATCCTTTCGACGCCGACGCTGCTCACGCTCGACAACGAGGAAGCGCGGATCATCGTCGGCCAGAACATCCCGTTCGTGACGGGGCAATACGCCACGACCGGCAATACGTCGACCGTCACGCCGTTCCAGACCTTCGAGCGGCACGATGTCGGAGTGCTGTTGCGCGTGAAGCCGCAGATCACCGAAGGCGGCACGGTGCGGCTCAACATCTACCAGGAGGTCTCGCGCGTCGAGTCGATCACGGCGACGACGGGCATCGTGCTGTCCAAGCGCGCGCTGGAATCCACGGTGAATGTCGACGACCAGCAGATCATCGTGCTGGGCGGCTTGATCCAGGACAGCCAGACCAACGACACGGACAAGCTGCCCGTGGCGGGAGACGTCCCGATCCTCGGCCAGTTGTTCCGGTACGACAAGCGGGCGCGAACCAAGACCAATCTGCTCGTGTTCATCAAGCCGACCGTCGTGAAAAGCGACTCGCAGGGGCGCATGCTGACCTCCGAACGCTACGACTACATCATGAACCAGCAGGAAAACAACCTGGGCAAGTCGCTCTGGTTCTGGAACGACCCGACGGTCCCCACGCTTCCGCGCGAAGGCGTGATGCCCGGAACGCCCGCCAGCGTGCCGCCCAAACCGCCGCCGGCGCTCGAACCGGCGGCGCCGAAGTAGGCGTAACGCGTCCGGCCTTTCGTCTTCCCCATGACGGCCCGACCGACCTTGCCCGCCGATGCCGCGACGTTCGCGGCGCAAATACCCTACACGTTCGCCAAGTCGCATGGCGTGCTTGCCGCGGGCGTGGCGGGCAATGCCGTCGTCGTGCTCACCCGCCCGGACGCAACACCCGACGGCGTGGTCGAAATCAAGCGCGTGCTGCAACGCCCGCTGGTCACCCGGGCGGTCAGCGCCGAGGAATTCGCCGCTGAGTTGGCGCGTGCCTACAACCAGGTCGCGCCGAGCGCGGCGGCGACGTGGGCCGGCGACCTGGCGCACGAGGCCGACCTCACGCGGCTGATGCAGGACCTGCCGGCCAGCGAAGACCTGCTCGACAGTTCGACGCAGGCACCGGTGATCCGCATGATCAACGCGCTGCTGCTGCAGGCGTTGCGGGAGCGCGCGTCCGACCTCCATTTCGAGCCCTACGAAGCGCGCTCGGTGGTGCGCTTCCGCGTCGACGGTGTGCTGCGCGATGTCATCGAGCCGCCGCGCGCGCTGCACGCCGCGCTGGTATCGCGGTTGAAAATAATGGCGAGCCTCGATATCGCGGAAAAGCGGTTGCCGCAGGATGGCCGCATCGCGCTCAAGCTGGGCGACAAGCAGGTGGATGTACGCATGTCCACGCTGCCGACCGGTCCCGGCGAGCGGGTCGTGCTGCGTTTGCTGGACAAGGATTCCGCGCGCCTCGACCTTGCCGCACTGGGCATGGACGAAGCCACGCGCGATGTGATCGACAGGTTGATTCGCGAGCCGCACGGCATCATGCTCGTGACGGGACCGACCGGTTCGGGCAAGACGACGACGCTGTACGCAGCACTATCGCGGCTGCCGCGCGGCTCGGTCAACATGATGACCGTCGAAGATCCGATCGAATACGCACTGGACGGCGTGGCGCAGACGCAGGTCAATGCGCACATCGAGCTCGACTTCGCGCGCGCGCTGCGCGCGATCCTTCGGCAGGACCCCGATATCATCATGATCGGTGAAATTCGCGACCTCGAAACCGCGCAGATCGCGGTGCAGGCATCGTTGACCGGGCACCTCGTGCTCGCCACGCTGCATACGAACGATGCCGCCAGTGCGGTGACGCGCCTGGCGGACATGGGCGTCGAGCCGTATCTGCTCGCCTCGAGCCTGTTGGGCGTGCTCGCGCAGCGCCTGGTGCGCACGTTGTGTCCGGCATGCCGCATTGCGCATTCGCCGTCCGCGGGCGAGGAAAGACTCAACGCCGCCCTCGGCCTGCCGGCAACCCAGGCCGTCTGGACCGCACCGGGTTGCGAGGCGTGCGATCACACCGGCCATCGCGGACGCACGGGCGTCTACGAACTGCTGCCGGTCGACGACGCGATCCGCCGCAACATCCACGATGGCGCCGGCGAACTGGCGCTGCGTGACGCGGCGACGCGCGGCGGCATGCGTTCGTTGCGCGCGGACGGCGCACGCTGGATCGCGGACGGTTCGGTGTCGCTCGCCGAACTGCTGCGCGTCACGCGCGACGCCTGACGCGTGGCCACATCGTTCATGTCAGCGTTTCGCTGGGAGGCCGTCGACGCTGCGGGTCGCGTCCGGCAGGGCGTGCTGGAGGCCGAGAGCCCGCGCGCAGCGCGGGACCACCTGCGTGCCGAAGGTCTCACGCCGACGGCGGTCGCGGCAACTTCCGCGCGTGCGGATTCACTGCAAAACACACGGCTCGCCGCGCCGCTGGTGACGTTGACGACGCGCCAGCTCGCCACGCTCGTGCAATCGGGCATGCCGCTCGATCAGGCGCTGGCCGCGGTCGCCGAGCAGGCCGACGACCTGCGCGCCGCGAAAATCGTTGCTGCCGTGCGGACGCACGTTGCCTCCGGCGAAGCGCTGCCGGTCGCGCTGGCACGGTATCCGCGCACGTTTTCCCCGCTGTATCGCGGATTGGTCGGCGCCGGCGCAGAAACCGGACGCCTTGCGGACGTGCTGACGCGATTGGCCGACTATCTCGAGGCGCGCGAGGAGCTGCGGCAGAAGGTCGTGCTGGCGCTGATCTATCCATTGATCGTCACCGTCATTGCCTTTGCCGTCATTGCCGTACTCCTGACCTACGTGGTCCCGCAGGTGGTTTCGGTCTACCAGCAAAGCCGGCAGACGCTGCCCTGGCTCACGCAGGCGCTGATCGCGACGAGCGCATTTTTCCGGGCGACCGGATGGCTGTGGCTGGGGCTCATCACGGTTGCGGCCGTGGCCTTTGCGCTGGCCAATCGGAGCCCGTCATTTCGCGCGCGCTGGCATGCGTGGCTGTTGCGCGTGCCGGTCGTCGGCAAGCTTGCGCGAAGCCTCGATTCGGCGCGGTTCGCGAGCACGCTCGCCATTCTCGTGGGCAGCGGCGCGCCGCTGCTGCGCTCGCTCGACGCCGCGTCCGAGGTCGTCCGCATGATTCCGTTGCGGCGCGCGGCACTGGCCGCGGCGGCGCTGGTGCGCGAAGGCGTAACGCTGTCGCGTGCGCTGAAGGAACAGGCGGAATTCCCGCCGGTGCTGATTCATCTGGTCGCCAACGGCGAGAGCAGCGGACGCCTGGGGCCGATGCTGCTGCGCGCCGCCGAGGAACTGGAGCGCGATGCCGAACGCCGCCTCGCGTGGCTCGCCGCGCTGCTGCAGCCCGCGCTGATCGTCGTGATGGGCGCGATCGTGCTCGTGCTCGTGCTGGCGGTGATGCTGCCGATCGTCTCGATGAATCAGCTGATTCGGTAGGGAAGCACACGATCGAACTCGCCATCCGGGTCCGGCCAGGTCCGGACGGTAAAGGTCGTCGCGGAAATTTCCTTCTCAGCCGCCGATCCACAGTGCTGCCGGGAACGCCAGAAGGAAAGGCTTGAGGTGAGCGTCGAGAACATGGCAGAAGCCCGTTACTTCGACTATCAGAACGGCAGCATCGGGCCCGCTTTCTCGGCACGTCGCGCATCCACGTCGTCTCTCCGCCCTGACATGGCCTGGCCCATCTGGGCGGACCGACTGCCGTCGTCGGCCGGTTTCGACCGTCCGGAAGGCGGATTGCGGACGCTCGGTCACAGGAAAACGGGCTCCTCCGCGCAGCCTTTGGTCAGCTACGTCACGGTGGTTCGCAACAACACGGCAACGCTCGCTCGAACCATCGAAAGTGTGCAGAAGCAGACCTACGGAAATGTCGAGCACATAGTCCTGGACGGGGCGTCAACCGACGGAACCCTGGAAATCATCAAGCAATACGCCGACCGCCTTGACTATTTCGTCTCCGAGCCCGATCAGGGACTCTATGACGCGATCAACAAAGCAGTGCCGCTGGCCCGAGGGCAATTGATCTGCGTCCTCAACTCGGACGATTGGCTCGAGCCACACGCCGCCGAGATTGCCGTGCACCAAACGCGCGCCACCGTAGACGTCGCATCCCTGCTGCTGACTGCGGCTCTTGTCCGCGCGGAAGACGCGATCCACCAATGGCATCCCGCATTCGTCCACCCTGGCAGCTACTTCACCTGCGCGAACGATTGCCACAATGCAATCTATGCCACCCGAAACACCTACGAGCGCTCCGGGCCTTACGACACTTCATACAGGATCGCTGCGGACTTCAAGTGGATCATGAGCTGCCTGGATTCAGGTAACAGGTTTGTCTATACCCGAGAGCCCACGGTCAACTATTCGCTGGGTGGCGCCTCGGGCGACGTGCGACAGCACAGTGTCGAGTGCATGCAAGTCGTGAGCGATCGATTCGACTTCCTCGATCCTGTCGAGGTCAGCGGCCTGTATCACTCCTTCTTCATGCTGGCCGGCGCGTTTGCATCTCAGCAGGGCGATCGTCCGAGCGATCCCGCGGTCTTCCTTCGTAGACTCGTTGCGAAGCACGAAGACAAACCGGATTTCCTGGAAGCTGTTCGCTGGGCGTCGATGGTGAAACTCAGGCATCGGGCCGACACCGCCGCCATCATTTTCAGAGTTGCCAAGAGCATCGGCGAGTCATTTCTGAACGCGATGGGCCCGCGGACAACGCGACCCGGGCTCAATCAGAGGGACCGTGAACGAATAATTCGTTCCGGGCGTCAACTCTTTTCATCGCATTGGTGGCGAAGCCACTGGGGTTCCAAATGGAAATGAAGAAGGTATTCGTTGCCGGTCATCGCGGCCTCGTGGGCTCGGCCACGGTGCGGGCACTGGATGGCCATTCGGGCTACCTGATTCTGGCGCGCGCGCGCGATGAGCTCGATCTGAAGGAGCGCGATGCAACTCGGGAGTTTTTCCTGCGTCACCGACCTGATCATGTCGTGATGTGTGCGGGCAAAGTAGGGGGCATTCTTGCGAATTCGAACTTCCCTGTCGATTTCCTGCACGAGAACCTGCGCATCCAGCTGAATGTCTTCGATGCGGCCCGCGAGGCGGGCATCGACCGCATGATTTTTCTCGGCTCTTCGTGCATCTATCCGCGGGACTGTGCGCAGCCGATCAGGGAGGAGTTCCTGCTGACCGGGCCTCTCGAGCCGACCAATCGGCCCTATGCATTGGCCAAGATCGCCGGCGTGGAGTCGTGCTGGGCCTTCAACCGTCAGTATGGAACCAGATATCTCGCGATCATGCCAACCAATATGTACGGTCCGGGCGACAGCTACCATCCCGAGCATTCACATGTCTTGCCCGCACTCATCCGGCGGTTTCATGAAGCGAAGACGCGAGCGGAGCCATCGGTTGTCGTGTGGGGTACCGGCAAGCCACGCAGGGAGTTCATGTTCTCTCCAGACGTCGGGGATGCAATTGTCTTCCTCCTTGGGCTTCCGGATGAATCCTTTGCGACGCTGACCCATGCCGATGTGCCGCCATTGATCAACGTCGGTGTCGGGGAAGACGTGACCATCTGGGAGCTTGCAGAACTTGTCAAGTCCACGGTCGGATATGAGGGTGAACTCAAACTCGAAGCGACCATGCCCGATGGAACACCCCGCAAGCTGCTTGATGTCAGTCGCCTGGCGGCGCTGGGATGGAAGGCTACGACCGGGCTCGACGTCGGCATCCGAATCGCATACGAGGACTTCCTTCAGCACCATGCATGAAAACCAGCGGGAGCAATGTGCGGGGAGCGTGATCAATGGCGCCATTGGCGGCTCGCCCGCTTCGGCGGAGATATCCGCACGAACAGAACCAACGACTTCGTGCTCCTGGAAATTCAAGGTCCCCGCTGCCGCGAAAGCGCCCACGCGACGTGCTCGCGGACGAGCGGCGACGGGTCATTGGCGCGTCGCTCGAGCGCGGCCACGACGTCGGCGCTCCACGGCGCATTGCCCAGGCCGACCGCGAGATTGCGCGACCAGCGTTCGTACCCGATCCGCCGGATCGCGCTGCCTTCCATCCGCGTGCGGAATTCCACTTCCGTCCAGGTGAACAGTTCCACGAGGCTCGCGCGGTCGAGGCCATGGCGCACCGCATTGAAATCGCGTTCGCTGCTTTTCTGCGCGAAGCGGTTCCACGGGCAGGCCAACTGGCAGTCGTCGCATCCATAGACGCGATTGCCGATGAGCGGACGCAAGTCTTCCGGGATGGCGTCCGGCAATTCGATCGTCAGGTAGGAGATGCAGCGCCGCGCATCGAGTTCGTACGGCGCGACGATGGCACCCGTGGGACATGCGCCGATGCACGCGGTGCAATTTCCGCAGTGGCCGGATAGCGGGTCCGTCACGGGCAAAGGCAGGTCCGTGTAGATTTCCCCCAGAAAGAAATACGAACCCATGTCGCGCGTCAGCAACAGCGTGTGCTTGCCGCGCCAACCCAGGCCGGCCTTGGCCGCGAGCGCCACTTCGAGCACTGGGGCGCTGTCGGTGAAAACACGGTAGCCAAATTCGCCTACCTCGCCGTGAATGCGATCGGCGAGTTGCTGCAAGCGCGCGCGCAGGACTTTGTGATAATCGCGGCCCAACGCGTAACGCGCTATGTACGCCGACTGACCCTCTGCGAGCACTTCCTCGGCATCAGCGGCCTCGTCGGCCCAGTAATTCATGCGGGCGCTGATGACGCGGACCGTGCCCGGCACCAGTTCCGCCGGCCGGGCGCGTGCGGTCCCGTGCCGCGCCATGTAGTCCATCGCGCCGTGCCGGCCGGCGGAAAGCCAGCGGAGCAGGTGCGCTTCCTCGGTCGACAGCTCGGTATCGCTGATGCCGATGGCCTGGAACCCCATTTCCCGTCCCCAGGCGG